>JBIKOK010000093.1:0-23956 GCA_044358025.1 Opitutaceae bacterium | reverse complement strand
TCACTTCCGGTCAGCTCAAATGGCAGCAGACCATCAGCGAAAATAATATTATGTGCCTCGCATTTTCACCGGACGGCCAACGCTTGGCTTCGGGTGTGGGCCCGGCAGATTCTAAAATCTACCTGTGGGAAACGGCCTCGGGTCGGGAAATTGGCCGGCTCGAGGGTCAGCGCGGGTGGACGGGGGGCGTGCAGTTTATGGCCGATGGCAAACACCTGCTTTCGGGTAGTGCCGACCAGGTCATCCGCCTTTGGGATATGGAAACGCGAACCATCGTGCGTGCTTTCCGCGGCCATCAAACCGAGGTGCGCACCTTCGCGCTTTCCCTCGACCAACAGAGTTTCGTGAGCGGCTGCAAAGATGGCTCGGCTTACCTCTGGAACCTCAACGAAGACCGCGCCGCCGCCGCCCATGGAAAGATCTCCTCGGGGCCAAGTGCGGAGAATAAGTACTTCGCATGGACTTTTTCTGCAGACAGCCGCGCCCTGGTCACCCTCGCGAGAGATGATCGTCTCACTCGCTGGGAAGGTCGAAACTTCGACCAGCCAACTCCACTGCTCCCCCTCGACCTTGGCCGCAAAGGGCGCGATGACCTCGAGTCCGGGGGGAATAATGCGGGCGCTCCTAATTATGCATTCGATCCCGCTCGCCCGCGCCTCGCGCTGGTGACCCCCGCGGGTCAGGTGCAGGTCTGGGATTGGGCGCTTCGCCAGCGCGTGCGCGAATGGCCGGCAAACGCCGACCAAGGCCAAGCCAGCGTCAGTCGCTTCTCCGCGGACGGCCAGACGCTCGTCCTCTCGACCTTTCACCCGCCCACCCGCGCCCACCATTATCGGGAATGGTCCATCGCGACGGGCCAAGAAACCCGCGCCATTGCCTTGCCGCCAGCAAAACCCGGTAGCCGGCGTGGCCTCGTGCATGCACCCGGCGCCAATGAACTGCTCCTCGTGAGCGAAGGGGACACCGAGTCCATGCGCTATGACTTCGCCGCCGCCCGCTTCATCCCCACCACGTTGCTTCGCCTGAAACAAATGAACGGCCCCCCGAGCTTTTCCGTCGATGGACGATACCTCTTCGCGGCAAGCATGGTGGGCGAGGTCCGCGTCTTCGACGCCACCACCTTGCAAGAGACCGCGAAGCTGCGCGGGTTCATGTTTGGGGCCCACTCAGTCGCGTTTACGCCCGATGGCCAGCGCCTCGTCACCGGCAGCACCGCCCAAGAATCCATCACGATTTGGGACCACGGGAACTTCGAACGCTTGCTCACCTTCCCCACCACCGACTCGTTATTCTATTCTACCGGTTTTTCGCCCGACGGCAACGTGCTCGTCGGCCTCTCAGGCACCGGCAACATCTTTTTCTGGCGCGCGCCCTCCTTCGAGGAAATCGCGCAAGCGGAGGCGCGCTCCGCCAAGCTCGAGGGCGTCGTACCATAATTATTTAATTTTTAGCCACACTCACGGACTCTTCATCGTCTTCAGACGACCCCTTTAAACGACACGACACGCTATGGAACTGGCCGCTAATAAGGTTACGGATGCGATGAACTCCGCTGAAACGAATCCGATCGATCGGGGACTCGGTCAGCCGGGTGCGGGCCAGCCGGCTGCCCGGTTTGACGAGGGCGAGAGCAGCCCAACGGACAACCGCCTCCCCATTTTCCACGTGGTGGGGTTCACGGGCCACCGCCGGGTTGCAGACAAGGAAGGTGTCGCCCGCGCGATTCGCGCGGTGCTCACCGAACTGAAAGAAAATGCCTCCGTTGCGTGGATCGGTTTATCGTCCGTGGCTGATGGATCAGACCTGATTTTTGCCCGGACGGCCCTGGACTTGAAGCTGGGCTGGGAGGCTTTGCTCCCGCTTTCGTCGGCAGAGTTCCGGACGGACTTCGATCCGGTCGCTTGGGCAAATGTGCAGGCGCTGCTCGGCGAGGCGGAACAAGTCCGCGTGCTCAGCGAGCGGGCCGAGCGCAACGACGCCTATCTCGACTGCGGCACGGAGACCGTAAACCACTGCGACCTGTTGCTCGCCGTCTGGGACGGTCGGCCGGCCAACGGCCGCGGCGGCACCGCCGAAGTCGTGGCCTACGCCCGCGAGATCGGTCGGCCGGCCATTGTGATCGACCCCGTCACGCTCGTCGTGCGCCGCGAGCGGATGGAGGCGCTGAAATCTGGCGACTACCACCTGGCCCGGTTAAATCAACTTCCTGCGGCGGAAAGCGGTGCGCCCGCAACCGGAGATCGGGGACTGCGCACCGTCGTCCAGTTCCAGCAGAAGGTCGATGCGGCCGCGAGCCACAGCGCCCCGCATTTCCGACTCCTCACCACGGTAACGATTGGCCTGCATGTCCTGGCCACGGGGCTGGCGACGGCGTCACTCGCGTTTGACCTCCATGCCGCCGCACTGCCCTGGGGCAAACTCGCATGCCTGTTCGGAGCCCTCGGCGTCGCCGTGGTGCTGCGCCAGCAGCACAAGCGGCACGACTGGGTACGCTGCCGCCTCGCGGCGGAGATCGCCCGCAGTGCGCTGGCTACCTGGGGCCTTCCCCGGGCGGCGCGGTTGTTCGAGCACATGGACTGGTCGGGGCTCGCCCCGCTACGCCGCTCGTTGGATGTTCTACACCGGCGCTCTGCTCGACAGCAGCCGGAGACATTCGAAGGCTTCAAGGAGCGTTACCTCCGCGAGCGCATCGACGGCCAACTCGCCTATTTCGTGCGCAACGAGCAGCGCTCCGCCCCGCTGCTCCAGCGCCTGCGGGCTGGGTTTATGGTCACCTCCCTCCTGGCGATCCTCTGCACCGCCGCCTACGCGATCAACACGGTGCTGCCCATCGACACGGTTCCGCGCTGGTTCGCAGCAGGGGTCTTCGGCTTCGGCCCGATCATTTTGCCGGTGCTGGCGGCCTGCTGCATGTCACTTATCTCGATCAACGATTTGCACCGTCGCGTGGCGCGCTACCGGGAAATGCGCGGCCGCCTCGAGACCGCCCGCAAGGAGGCGCGCTCCGCCCGGACTTGGGGTGCACTCGAACATGTGGTCACCAAGGTCGAGCGCGCGCTCCTGCAGGAAGTGTTCGAGTGGCACTCAGTCACCAGTTTTACTGAGTCCCACTAACGCGAAAGGACGTGGCCCTTTTAATATCGATCGGCGAAACGTTTGGGTCGCCGACCGAACGGGCGGCCCGGCGTGGATCAAATCGAGAGCTGTTGGAGCGAATAATATCAACGTCCTTTGAACCCTGGATTTTTCGGTAGCCGCGAGCGCCAGCGAGTGGACGGATCCACTCGCTGGCGCTCGCGGCTAAGAATTCGGGCGCGTGTGTCCCGGTGACCGAATTGGCAGGATCTTCCGGCCATCATGCGGGCACAGGGACGTGCCCGCCCACCTTCCGAATGCGCCGGCACTCGCGCGGTTCAGTCGCCACTCACCTATCACCTACGCCATGATCCCCGGAATCACCTCGCCCGCGACCCCCGTGAGGCGGACGTCGAGCCCCTGGAACTTCGTCGAGAGCCGGTGGTGGTCGATGCCCAAGAGCGCGAGCATCGTGGCGTGGAGGTCGTGCACGTTCACCACATTTTGCACCGCGCGGTAGCCGAGTTCGTCGGTCGCGCCGTAGGTGATCCCGGGCTTCACGCCGCCGCCGGCCATGAACACGCTGAACGATAAAATGTGGTGGTCGCGCCCCGTCCCCTGCCCCATCGGCGTGCGGCCAAACTCGCCGCCCCACAGGATGAGCGTGTCGTCCAACATGCCGCGTTGCTTCAGATCCTTGATGAGTGCGGCCGTGGGTTGGTCGACGGCCTGGGCCCCCGACTTCATCCCGTTCTCCAAATCGCCGTGGTGATCCCACGCGCGGTGGTAGAGCTGGATCATGCGCACCCCGCGCTCGGCGAGGCGACGCGCGAGCAGACAGTTCGAGGCGAAGCTGCCGTCACCGGGTTCTTTCACCCCGTAGAGGTCGAGCATTTCCTTCGGCTCATTCTTGAAATCCACGAGATCCGGCACGCTCGTCTGCATCTTGAACGCCAACTCGTATTGGGCGATGCGCGTGGCGATCTCGGGATCGTTCTGCTGCTCGCCGAGGAAGCCGTTGAGCCGCGCGATCTCGTCGACCACCTGCCGCTGCGTGCTCTGGCACACGCCGTCCGGGCTGCCGATGTAGTGCACGGCGTCGCCGCGCGACTGAAACTGGATGCCCTGAAAACGGCTCGGCAATACACCGCTGCTCCACTGGCGCCCCGAGATGGGTTGTTGGCCGTATTTTCCGGCGGAGGTCAGCACGATGAAGCCCGGCAAATCCTGCGTCTCCGCCCCGAGGCCATAGGTGAGCCACGAGCCCATGCTCGGCCGGCCCTTGATGATCGAGCCCGTGTTCATGAACGCGTGCGCGGTGTCGTGGTTGATCTGCTCCGTCTGCATCGAGCGGATGACGCAGAGTTCGTCCGCGATGCCGGCGATGTGCGGAAACAGGTCGCTCACCTCGGTCCCGGACTTTCCGTGCTTCTGAAACGCCGTGAACGACCCGCGCGCCTTGAGCACGGCACCCTGCAATTGCGCGAGCTGTTGCCCCTTGGTGAACGACTCGGGAAACGGCTGGTCATGGAGGTCCTTCAACACGGGCTTCCAATCAAACGTTTCAAACTGCGAGGGTCCGCCCGCCATGCAGAGAAAGATCACGCGTTTCGCCTTCACCGGAAGATGCGCCGCCTTCAGCGCCCCGTGCCAGTGCGCCGGTCGTGTCGACCCGCCCGCAGCGGCCAAGGCGCGGTTCTGCATCATCGCCAGCGCCAGCCCGCCGAGCCCGTAGGCACTCTGGGTGAGAAACGAGCGACGGTTGATGCTCAATGCGTGGGCCGTGGGATCGAAGGTTTTCATCGGGAGACAGGCGGTCGTTTCAAATTACATTCAGGATGCGGCAAACCCAGGCTTGAGGCAGGCGCCTGCTTGCAGGCGATTTCGCGGCATGGGCTTTCCCGCCCATGAGAGGCGCCGCCCGGACCGGGAGGTCCGGGCCACTTCCCACCAGCGCCGGCCAGCAGGCTCCTGCCTTCGGAAAAATCGATCTCATCGTGGACGGCTCGTGGCTCTTCGGCTCAGTAACGCGTGATGGTTTCGTGGGCGTTGAGCACGACGCGGCAGAGATTCGTCCACACGGCGAGTTCCACGGCATCGGCGTCGATCTTGCCGGGGAATCGCGGGGCGACGCCCACCTTCACCAGCTTCTCGGCGTCGGCCGGATTGGCGCGGTAGTAGGCCCGTTGCTGCGAGAGGAACTTGGCGAGCGACGAAAATTCCGCCGCACTGGGCTCCCGCGCCAGCGCCACCTGATAGGCCCGGCGGATATGCTGCACGTCCGTCGTCGCCCGCGCTTCGCCGAGCAACCGGGCCGCAAACAACCGCGCCGCCTCCACAAACGTCGGGTCGTTCAGCAGCGTCAGCGCCTGTTGCGGCGTGTTGCTGACGGTGCGGAGCGCGGCGCACTCATCGCGCGACGGCGCATCAAAGTTCGCCAGCATCGGATGGAGAAACGTCCGCTGCCAATGCATGTAAACGCCGCGCCGCCATTGCCCGTCGTCCGCGCTCGCCACGTATTTCCGGTCGGGAAATTGGAGCGCGTCGTAGTAGCCCGCGGGTTGGTAGGGCTTCACACTCGGCCCGCCGATATCCGACAAGTTGAGGGCCCCCGCGACGAAGAGCGCGTTGTCGCGCACAAACTCCGCGTCGAGTCGCCGCGGATTCTGCGACGCCAACAGTCGATTCGCCGGATCGGAGTCCTTCAGTTCCGGCCGCAGGTTGCTGTTCTGGCGATACGTCCGGCTGGTGACGATCAGCCGGATCATGTGCTTCATATCCCATCCGCTGTCGCGAAACTCGCTCGCGAGCCAATCGAGCAATTCGGGATGCGAGGGCAATTCTCCCTGCGAACCGAGGTCGTCCACCGCCGCACTCAGGCCGACGCCGAAAAACTGCTGCCATAGCCGGTTCATGACCGCGCGCGCCGTGAGGGGGTTTTCCGGCGAGACGATCCACTGGGCGAGATCGAGCCGCGTGAGGCGTTTCTCCGCCGTGCTCTCGCGCCGCGCCGGTAGAAACGACGGCGTCGCCGGCCACACCACCGGCCCGGTCTCATCCTGCCAGTTGCCCCGGGGCAGCACCCGCACGTCGAGCGGCTCCGCGACGGCCTGCGTGATGAGCGACCACGCCCGGCCTTCGCGCAACTCGCGCAACTCACCGGCGAGTTTCTGGAAACGATCAAACCCGGCGCGATCATCCGCCGTGCTCAACAGCCACGTATCGGCAAGCAGCTCGCGTTGGGCCGCGCCGGGCTTTTTCGCTTTCAGTGCGGCCACCAGTGCCGCGGGAGCGACCTCCATCGGGCGCGCCGCTCCAAAGAAACTCGCCGAAAAACGCATCGGCACCGTGGTTTCGCCGGTCACGGTGATTTCGAGGGTCTCGCCGGCCGCGAGCGTCACCGGGCCGTCGAAGAGCCAGACGCCGACCAAGGGTTCGGCCGGAAGGGGCGTGGGCAGTTTCCAACCCGCGGCGATGCCGTGGAGTTCGGCGCCGTCGCGGTAGCGCGGAGCTTTCGCGTTAGCGTCGGCAAACGCGATGGGCACTTTGCGTTCTTTTCCGGCGGCATCGCGCACGGCGAGAGCCACCGTGATCGCGGCAGCGGCGCGAGCGCGGCTGAGGGTTTCCGGATCGGGTGCCTCGGCCGGGGGAAACGCTTCGATGCGCAACGCGGCCAGCGGACCGGGCTCCGGCTTCAGCGTCACGCGCAACGTCTCGCCGCGGGCGAGGGCTTTTTCGGTGCGCACGGTGCCTTCGGGCGCCACGACCGCGCTGCGACCAGCGACCGGCTTGTTGGCGCGGTGCAGCGTCGCGGCCGGCTCCGGTTGCTCCCAGCCGCCGGGTACGCGAACGAGGAAGGCGCGCGCGGCTTCCCGCCACGCCCCCAAACGCGCCGCCGCCGCCGGATCGGCCGCATGGGCACGGACGGCGACCTGATGCGCACGGAGCGCGGCCTCCGCCCGGTCACGACGCACCGCGAGATAGGGGCTGGCGACCTCCATCTCAGGCGGAAACGGGTAGTCGTTGTTAAATCCGGCGAGTTCGGGGTTCCGCGTATAGGTGTAGTCAGAATACACGCCCCACTGCTTCACGTCCGCGAAGAACGACTGCAGCTCGTAGAAATCCCGCGTCTTGATCGGATCGAATTTGTGATCGTGGCACTCGGCGCAGCCAAACGTGCTGCCAAACCACGCCGCCGACACCGAGCGCACGCGCTCGGCCCCATACTTCGCGAGATACTCCTTGGGCTGCGCCCCGCCCTCGCGCGTCATCATGTTCAGCCGGTTGTAACCCGTCGCCACGAGCTGCTCCGGCGTCGGATTCGGCAACAAATCTCCCGCGAGTTGCTCGAGGGTGAACTGGTCGAAGCGCTTGTTCGCGTTGAACGCGTTGATCACGTAGTCGCGATACGGAAAGATGCGCTGGTTCTGGTCGCCGTGAAAGCCGACCGTATCCGCGAAGCGCGCGATATCGAGCCACCACACCGCCATGCGTTCGCCGTAGTGCGCCGAGCTCAGCAGGCGGTCCACCTGCTTCGTGTAGGCGTTGCCCAAAAAATTCCGTCCACCCGCCGCGAGTTCCTCCGGCGTCGGCGGCAGCCCCGTGAGATCCAGCGAGACGCGCCGCAGCAGCCGGTTCATCGGCGCCTCGGGCGACAGCGTGAGTTTTTTCTCGGCGAGCTTGGCCTCGACGAACGCATCGATGGGATTTCCCTTCTTGGTCCCCACCGGCAGCGCCGGACGCTGGAGCGGCGCGTAGGCCCAGTGCGGCTCGTAAACCGCCCCCTGCTCCACCCAGCGTTTCATCAGCGCCTTTTGGCGTTCCGTGAGCGGCTTGTGCGCCTTCGCCGGCGGCATGGGTTCGTCCGTGTCGAAAATGCGCGCGATGATTTCGCTTTCGGTCACGCGGCCCGGCACGATCGGGACCAGGTCGCTCTTGGTTTTCTTGAGCGCCTCGTCGCGCAGATCGAGCCGCAGGCCCGCCTCCCGGCTCGTGGCATCGGGGCCGTGGCAATGAAAGCACGTGTCCGACATGATCGGCCGGATGTCGCGGTTGAACTCCACCTTGGCCGGCAAATCAGCCTCCGCCGCACCCGCGAACGCGGCGACACAGCCCAACCACGGGAGCCAATAAACGAGAGGGGAAAACAGGGAGCGAAAGCGCATCGGGATCAGGCCAAGATGCCCCTCACCACATGCGCCTCCTCGACGCCCGTCAACCGCACGTTGAGGCCCCGGAACTTGTGCGTGAACTTCGCGTGGTCGATGCCGAGGCAGTGCAGAATCGTCGCATGCAGGTCGCGCAGGTGGACCGGATTTTCCGTGATGTTATAGCAAAAGTCGTCGGTCGCCCCGTATTCCAGGCCGCCTTTGATGCCGCCGCCGGCCAGCCAGACGGTGAACGCCCGCCCGTGGTGATCGCGGCCCATCGCGGGATCGCCGAGCTTGCCCTGACCAAACACCGTGCGCCCAAACTCCGTCGCGAACACCACGAGCGTATCCTCGAGCAGGCCGCGCGCCTTCAGGTCTTTGATGAGCGCCGCCGTGGGCTGGTCGATGTCGTGGCACTGGTTCGGCAACTGGCGCGAAATCGCGATGTGCTGATCCCAACCGCGGTGAAAGAGCTGCACGAAACGCACGTCGCGTTCGAGGAGCCGGCGCGCGAGCAGGCAATTCGCCGCGTAGGTGCCGGGCTTGCGCACCTCGGGCCCGTAGGCCTCAAGCGTCGCCGGCGACTCCTGGCTGATATCCGTGAGCTCGGGGACCGAAGTCTGCATGCGAAACGCCATCTCATAGGCGTCGATGCGCGCCAGGGTCTCCGGATCGCCGAGTTCGTCGGCGCGCTGGTGATTGAGTTTCGCCAGATCGTCGAGCTGCGCGCGGCGCTGCAGGCGTTCGACCCCCGGCGGATTGTCCAGATAGAGCACCGGATTCGCCCCCGGCCGCAGCCCGACGCCCTGGTGCGAGGCCGGCAAAAACCCGCTGCCCCACAGCCGCGAAAACACCGGCTGCCCGGGATTCTTCCCCGTGCCCTGCGACACCATCGCGATAAACGCCGGGAGATTTTCGTTTTCCGTCCCCAGTCCGTAGCTGGCCCACGCGCCCATGCTCGCGTAACCGGGAAGTTGATTCCCCGTGTTCATGTAGGTGATCGCGGGGTCGTGGTTGATCGCCTCGGTATGCAGGCTCTTGATGATGCAGATGTCGTCCGCGATCGTCTGAATATTGGGCAACAGATCGCTGATCCATGTGCCATGCTTGCCGCAGAGTTTGCCGGTCTTCAGCGGCGGTACGACGGGATACGCGCTCTGCCCGCTCGTCATGCCGGTCAGCCGTTGCGTGCCCTTGATCGACGCCGGGATCTCCAGACCCGCGTGTTTGTGGAGCATCGGCTTGTCATCGAACAAATCGACGTGCGAGAGACCGCCGCTCTGAAACAGACACAGGACGCGCTTCGCCTTGGGCGCGAAATGGGGCAGACCCGGCCGGCCCTTGCCCTTGGCTTCGACCGCGCGCGCGATGCTCGACGAGAGCAGCGAGCCAAGGGCCACGCCGCCGATGCCCCGCGCGGCCTGGCCGATGAAGGTGCGACGGGTGAGATGCCGGAGATAGTCGGCGAGAGGAGGGGTCGGTTGCACGGGCGGAGCTGAAGAGGGAGAGAGGGAGGGAAAGAGAGAGGGGGAGAATGGGCTAGAGCGTCCAGTCGTCGGGGTGGGTGATCATGTGCACCAGCATCGCGATGATTTCGTCGTATTCGGAGTAGAGAGGTCGACCTCGGCATCGAGGTAGCCGCAGCTCACCGCGAACTGGATCCACGTCTGCGTCTCGGCCGCTTCACCCTCGGCGTCGCTGAGCTTCGCGACGAAGGCCGCCGGGTAGCGACGTTTGCGCCAAGCCTCGGAGACGTTAGCACTCACCGAGCGCGCGGAGCGCCTACATTGATCCGTGAGCGAAGAGCGCTCCTCGGGTGGAAATTTCCGGCTCAGCTCAAATAGCCTCATCGCCGCCGCAAACGACCGCTGGTAGACTTCCAAGTCGGTGTGCCGACGCACCAATCGCCTTCGCGGCTTTTTCTCCCCCTCTCCCCCTCTCTCTTTCGCTCCTTCTTTCATAGCGTCAGTTCCGCGTGATCGTTTCACTGAGGTTGAACAAGGTGGACGCGATTTGCGTCCACGCGGCGTGCTCGGCGGCGGGGAGTTGCTCGTCGCGCGGGGATTCGCCGACGGACAGCAGCGCCCGCGCGGCCGGCCCATTCTTCGCGTAATTCGCCCGTTCGCGTTTGAGCGCGGCGAGGATCACCACGAGCTCCTTTTCCTTGGGCGGACGGGAAACGCACTCGGCAAAGGCCCAGCGCAGGCGGGCCTCGTCGTTGTCCGCGTCCTTCCGCCGGAGCACCCGCTCGGCGAACGAACGCGCGGCTTCCACGAATTGCGGGTCGTTCAGCGTGACGAGCGCCTGGAGCGGCGTCGTGGTGTTGCTGCGCGCGACGGTGCAGACTTCGCGGTTCGGCGCGTCGAACGCCATCATGCTCGGCGGCGGCGCCGTGCGTTTCCAATACGTGTAGAGCGAGCGACGGTAGAGTTTCTCGCCGTGATCCTGCACAAAGGTCTGCGCGGTCGCGGGCGAGCTGCCGTAGTGGCTGACTTCACGCCAGAGATCGCCGGGCGTGTAGGGATTCACGCTGGGGCCACCCACCCGCGGCACGAGCAGGCCGCTCACCGTGAGGGCTTGGTCACGCACGAACTCCGCCGGGAGCCGGAAGCGCGGACCGCGCGCGAGCAGGCGGTTTTGCGGATCCCGCTCCAACCCCTCCGCCGTCGCCGCGGACGATTGCCGATACGTCGCACTCGTCACGATGCGGCGCACGAGGTGTTTCACGTCCCAGCCGTGCTCGACGAAATCGACCGCGAGCCAGTCCAACAATTCCGGATGACTCGGCCATTCACCCTGCGAGCCGAAATCCGCCGGCGTGCCGACGATGCCGGTGCCGAAAAACAATTTCCACAGGCGGTTCACGGCGACGCGTGCCGTCAGCGGATTTTCCGGCATCACCGTCCACTGGGCGAGACCGAGACGATCCGCCGGGGCACCCGCCGGCAAGGGCGGCAGCGCGGACGGCGTGCCGGCCGACACCTTTTCGGTCGGCTGAGCGTAGTCGCCCCGGTTCAAGATGAACGTGTCGCGCGGCTTGGCGGCGACTTCCATGACCATCGTCATAAACGGCTCCGTCAGCGCAGCGAGCCGCTCGCGGAGATTCCCGAGGGCAACGCGTTCGCGCTGGAGCTCCGATCCCTGGGCCGCGCATTCGCGCCACAGCGCGGCCACCTGTTCGGCGGTGCGCCGGGCCATGGGCGTTTGCAATGCGGTCACGACCTCGGCCGGCAGATCCGTGCCGTCGTCCGTGCCGGTGATGGCGCACACTTCAATCAGGCCCGGAATGTAGGCCTTGCCGGAGCCAAAATTCAACTGGACCGTGAGGTGCGGCGTGGCCGTCGGATCAATCGGACGCGCGAGCGTGGCCGTCAGATGCACCGGCCCCTCGGTGGCGAGATCGGGCGACCAACCGGAGTCATTGCGCGGATCGAGGCAGCCCACCGCGGGGTTCTGCGGTTCCCACGAGTTCGCCGTGACCCGGGAGATTTTTTCCAGCTTGTGCAGATTCACCTGATCGCCGGGCACCGCATCGACCGAGAGCGCGACCGCCGTGAGCTTGAACGAGCCTTTTTGCGCGGGCTCGGCCGGCGGCGGCGTCATTTTCTCCGCGCTCTTCTTCTTCGTGGCGGCGGCGCGGGCCGGGGTGCCGCGCGATGGACCGTAACCCCACCCGCCGAGCGCCGCGTCGGGCAACGGGTGCAGCACGAAACGCAGGCCGCTGATCGGCCCCGCGCTTTTCGGCAACTCCGCGAGAATATCGAACGCGCCCAAGTCCCCGGGATTCTTCAGGCTCACGCGGCCTTCGGGCGTGATGTCAAAACCCGCGCCACGATTCGGGGTCGAAATCTTGGCCGCCTGGAGCGGGATCACGCGCAGGTTTTTCCCCCGCCCCTGCAATAATGCCTGCTCGCGCTGTTCCCACGCGGCGAGCTTGGCGTCGTCGCGCTGCGCGAGCTTCGCCTCCAGCGCGGCAATCTCGCCCCGCAGCGTCGCCTCTTCACCGGTCTTCAGCACGGTGCGCGCCTTCAGACTGGGACCGGGATTCACGCCCGCGTTGCCGTCGAGTCCCTTGTCGGGGAGCGTATTGAAAAATGCGAAGGTCTGAAAATAGTCCTTCTGCGTGATCGGATCGAACTTGTGGTCGTGACACTGCGCACAGGCGAGTGTGAGGCCCAGCACGGCCTCGCCGAGCGTCTTCACGCGGTCGGCGTTGTAGTTCGTGAGATTTTCCTCGGGGATGGTGCCGCCCTCGTGCGTCACCATGTTGTTGCGCTGAAAGCCGGTCGCGATGCGCTGCGCCTCGGTGGCAGCGGGCAGCAGATCGCCGGCGAGCTGTTCCACGAGGAAACGGTCGTAGGGCTGGTTGTCGTTGAAGGCTTGGATCACCCAGTCGCGCCAGAGCCACAGGTGGCGGCCACCGTCGATGGAAAAGCCGTTGGTGTCCGCATAGCGCGCGGCGTCGAGCCAATCCACGGCCAGGCGCTCGCCGAAATGGGGACTCGCGAGCAGACGGGTGACGAGTCGGTCGTAGGCCTGCGGGGCGCGATCCGCGACAAAGGCCTCCACCTCGGCGCCCGATGGCGGCAAGCCCGTGAGATCGAGGGAAAGCCGCCGGATCAGCGTGCGGCGGTCCGCCTCGGGGGCGAAGCGGATTTTTTCCTCGGCCAGCCGCGCGCGGACGAAGGCGTCGACCGGATGCGGCCCCTTCGGGGGCAACGGTGCTTTCTTCGGCGGCACAAACGCCCAATGCTCCGAATACTTCGCGCCCTCGAGAATCCAGGTCTTGAGCATTTCCTTTTGCGCGGCGGTGAGCGGCGCGTGGTCCTTCGGCGGCGGCATGACCTCCTCCGGATCGGTGCTGGTAATGCGCGCCCACACCTCGCTGTTGGCGAGGTCGCCGGGCTTGATGCGGAAAATCCCGTTGCGCTCCGCGTAGGCGGACTCCGCCACATCGAGGCGCAGCTTTCCTTTGCGCCCTTTCTCATCGAAGCCGTGACACGAGAAACAGTTCTCCGAAAGGATGGGCTTGATGTCGCGGCTGTAGTCGACGGCGAAGACCGCGGAACCGGCGCCGAGACTCGCGCCGACAATCAGGGCACGCAGGATACCGGGGGTGTTTCGCGGGGAGGTCATGGAGGAAGAAAAAGCGAAGAAACGCGGGTAAAGGTCAATGCGCAGAATGAAAGCGAAGCCCCGTGCGACCCGCGCCCCGCCACGTTGGATGCGGCTGCGATTACTCATGGCCAAATCGCGCGGTTTTTCCGGAAAAACCGCGCGGGTCCGGTGGGCTCCCTCCTCATCGGGCGAACACCGTGTGCTTCGCGTCGCCCCCGCTCAGCGTATACGCGACCAAGTCGAGGACTTCGTCCTTGGTCAGCATGTTGAGCAACATCGGCGGCATCGGGGAGACGTGGGAGGGCTCGATGCTCTTCACTTCCTTGCGGTCCACCCGCGTGAGCTTGTTGGGCTCGGAGGGGTCGGTGTTGAGGGTGACGGTGTCGCCGTTGAGGTTGGTGACGACGCCGACCACCGTGCTGCCGTCGAGCTTGGTGAGGACGCTGGGGACGAACTGCTCGTTGATTTCCTTGCTCGGGTTGATGATTTGGTCGAGCAGGTCGTGCGCGCTGTAGCGCCCGCCCGCGCCGGTGAGATCGGGGCCGGTCATGCCGCCCTCGTTGCCGAAGCGGTGACAGGCGAAGCAAGCGACGGCGCCGAACATTTTCCGCCCCCGCTCGAAGTTGCGGTGGTGCATCCCGTTTTTCGCAGCGGCGCTCAGCTCCTCGAGCGTCCAGGCCGTGGGCGTGCGCCCGACGAAGATGTCGCCGAGATTCTCGAGGACGGATTTGCGCTCGGGCTTGCGCGCGAGGAGTGCGGCGAGCGCGGTTTTCTCCGCATCGGTAAAGGTGGCGAGCGCATCGTTGCGGATGAATTCGATGAACTTGTCGAAACTCGCGCCCCCGCGGTAGTTCACGGCCTTGAGCAGCCACTCGAGGTAGGCGGTGCGCGTGGCGATGGTCCAGCCGGCCTTCAGCATGCGCAGCGAGCGCGCATACTCGAGCTGCTCCTCCTGGGTGGGCGCGCGCTGGATGAGCGCCATCGCCTTGGCCGCGACGGAAGGCGCCTGAAGGAAGACGAGGGTCTCGCAGAGCAGCCAGTTAGCTTCGTTGCTGGCGGCCGGGAACAGAGGATCCAGTTTGGCCACGAGCGATTTCACACCGGCAGCGTCGGGCAGACCAAAGCGGTTGAGCACGACCTGGATCGTGCGGAGGTGCGCAAGCTGGCGCGTGGCGTCGAGCGCGGCGGGGTCGATCTGGGCGAGGGCGGCGAGCAGCGCGGTCCCGCGCGCGGTGTCGACGGGCGGCGTGGCGCCCCCGCGGTGCGGCGGGCAGACGCCGGTGGCGTGCGCGAGGGCGAGCAGCGCCTCGACTTGGATCGACGGATCGCGCTCGGCCAGGGCTTTTTCCGCCCACGTGTCGACCGGCTGGTGCTCGACCGCGAGGCGCGCGGCCCAGCGGATGTAACGGTCGGCATGGGCGAGATGCGGCCAGGCGGTCGCGAGGGCGGCGGGGTCCTTTTTCCCGTGGAAAACCTCGAGCGAGCGACGCAGGTCGCGCGCCGGGCTGGGCGCGGGTTGCGCGGTGTCGGGCGCGGTGGACTCAGTGCCCTTGTAGGTAACACGATAGATGCCGGACTGCACGCGGCGGCCACCGATGGCGAAATACATCGCACCGTCCTGCGGGTGGATAATCGCGTCGGTGAGCGGCAGCGGCGTGCCGGAGATGAACTCTTCCTTGGTCGCGGTATAGCTCGCGCCGTCGGGCGTGAGGTGGACGGCGTAGAGTTTGCCCCAGCTCCAATCGAGGGCGAAGAGCGCGCGCTGGTATTTCGCGGGGAATTTTGCGCCGTAGCCGAAGACGGTGCCGGTGGGCGAGCCGGGGCCGATATTGACGACGGCGCCCAGGTTGTCGGCGTAAAACTCGGGCCACTTCCCGGCCCCGTTGCGCCAGCCGAACTCGGCGCCGCTCGTCACGTGGTTGATGCGCGTGGGCCGATACCACGAGGTGTTGAAGTCATACTCCATGTCGGCGTCGTAGGTGAAAAGCTCGCCGTCCCGATTCACGGAAGCATCGAAGATATTGCGGAAACCGGAGGCGTAGGCCTCGAAGGTTTTCCCGTCGGGCGTGAAACGGTAGATGATGCCGCCGGGCGCGAGCACATCGCGGTTGTGACCGCGGCCGTCGGGCATGCGCGGCAGCAAGTGATCCTCGCCCCAGTGGCGCGGGACCTGCGAGGTCGGCGCGAGCTCGGTGGGCTTGGCATTGTTGCCGGCGACGAGATAGAGCGCCTTGCCGTCGGGCGTGGGCACGATGGCGTGCACCCCGTGATCGCCGCGCGACTGAAACGCGCGGAGCAACTCGACCTTGTCGAGGCGGTCATCACCGTCGCTGTCCGTCACGCGATAGACGCCGCTCTGGAACTTCTGCTCGTAGTCGTTGACGCCGGCGTAGAGCGCGCCGAACGCGAAGACCATGCCGTTGATGGCGCGGATCTGGGCGGGCATCTGCTCGACGGCGGAGCGCTCCAGGGTCTTGCCCGGGGCGGGCGGCGTGAAGCGGTAGAGGCCGCCGTATTGATCGCTCGCGTAAATGCGGCCGCGGTCGTCGGCACAAAGGTTGACCCAAGAGCCCTGCTCGACGCCGGGCACGGAGTAGATGAGTTCGACGGCGAAGCCGGGCGCGACCTTGAGGCGCGCCACGGGCGTCGCCTTGTTCTCGTTGACGGCGGG
This sequence comes from Opitutaceae bacterium, assembly GCA_044358025.1. GTDB lineage: Bacteria > Verrucomicrobiota > Verrucomicrobiia > Opitutales > Opitutaceae > GAS368. Next base: position 7,942 of record JBIKOK010000093.1, on the reverse strand, counting down.
GCCGACCTGGGCGGGACGATCGGGCGCAGCGGCTTTTTTCTTCGCGGTCTCAGCGGCGGACGCGTGGCCGGCCACGAACACCGAGACAAGCAGAACACAGAGGGCGCGGGCAGTGATTTTCAGGGGCATGAGGGAAGTGGGGATCAGGGGGTGGGACTGACAAAGACGCAGGAAAGAACCAAAGGAGTCGGTCGACGCGGAGCCGAAGAAGGTTGGAAGCAGGGTCGGACGGAGTGCACGTGAGCCGTGGGGCGCTCGCACGCAAGCCGTGAGGCGATTTACGCCGTGCGCTCGGGGCGCCGGGCAGAGAGGGGGTGATGGGCGAAAGAACGCGGGGAAGGTTTGGCGTTCGCGGCACCGTGTCCATGTTTACCCGCAAAAAATATCCGGTCGCGGCCGCCGCCGGCCTGAGGGCTTCGTCGGGCCGGTGATGGAAACGCGGCGGACGCGGCGGACGCCGGTGCTCCGGTGCTCTCGTCCGGGGGAGCGCGCAGGGCGCGTGGGCGGGCACGCGAGCGATGAAGGCGGGGGTGCATGGGCGGAAGCGGCGCGCGCCCGGAGGCTCAAAACGTGAACGCCGCCTGCAAGGCCCAGCTCTGCCGCTGGCGTTGGTAGGTCCAGCGGTTCACCCCGGCCGCCGTCGCGGCGAAGGGCAGAAGGTCTTCCTCGCCGAAGAGGTTGTTCACGTTGAGCTGCAGTTCGAGGGCGCGCTTCTGCGCGAGCTCAAAGCGTTTTTTCACCATGCCGTTCCAGATCACGAAGCTCTGGCCGGAGAGCGGGGTCTTGCCGTTGTACCCGATGACCGGAGCGCTGCGGTAGCTCGCGCCGAAGCCGGCACCGCAGCGCTCGCCGAGGAGCGGGAGCTTCGGAAACGAGAAGCTGTTGAAGAAATTCAACGATTCCCGTTGGTGCTGCAGCGGCGACTGACCTTCCTGCTGGTTGTTGGTGTTGATAATATCCAGCGCATACTGGCTCGCATCGCTGACGCGCGCGGGGTTGGTCGCGAAGTCGCGCTGGGGCGTGCCGTCGCGCGTGCGGATGAAGGTCTCGAGGTTGCCGTTGCGCGTGAGGTAGGGCACGGCGGCGTTGCGCTGCCAGAAAGGCATCTCGGCGCTCAGGAACGCGGCCATGCGCTGCCCGACGTCGGACAGCTGGAGGTCGGCGCGGCCGTAGTTGAGCGAGATGCGCCATCTCGACGTGGGATTGGCGGTGAGCTCGACCTCCCAGCCGCCGCCGTCGGAATCGCCGTTGTCGCGGGACTCGGAGAACAAACCGGCGAACTGATATTTGGCCGCGATCCCCGCGTCGGCGAACGCCTGGTAGATCCCGGCGATGGCGGGGATCGCTGTCGTGCGGGTGGAGATGGGGTCGTAGATGCCGTTGACGTTGTCGGTGTCGTAGCGGGTCACGCCGAGGACGACGCGATTGTCCAAGAGGAAAAAGCGCGCGCCGTAGTCTTTGCCGACCCCTTTCTGCGGTGCGAGCGCGTTGCCCAGCAGGTCGCGACTGGTCACGGGCCGGACGCTGTCGGAGGAGTTGTAGACGAGCGCGGCCCAGCGCACGGGGCGGAAGACGGCGCCGAACGTGCGGGTGTTGCCGGAGAAACTCGTGAGGCCGGCGGGGCTGTAGACGGTGTTTTCCGTCCGCGTGCCGCCAAACGGCTCGGCGTTCGGCAACAGCACGCTGCCGATGGCGCGGTTGGTCTCCTGCCGATCGCGGCGGGCGCCAAACGTGACGACGAGCCGCTCTTCGAGGAAATTGCTCTGCATCACCGCCATCACCGTATCGGTGCGATTGAACGTCCGTTGGGCGCCCCCGGCACTGAGAAACTCGGGGCGCACGCCGGGCGAGGTGATCGGAGTCTTCCACGGGTCATGGGCGCCGCGCGCACCGCCGGGCGTGGTGAAATCGAGATAGGTGCGGCGAATGATGACGTTGGCCGCGTTGGTGACGGGGAGGGTGTTGTCGCGCCCCGCGGTGTTGTATTCGTTGTAGGCGACGTTGTAGAATTCGTCCTCCGCCCGCTGCGCGAGGGCGGCGACCTGGTGCTGGCCGAGCCACTGGCTGCGGCGACGCAGGTCGAGTTCGTAGGAGAGCGTGGCGCGATAGTTGTCGGCCACGCGGCGCTGGAGGCGGTAGCCGGCGTTGCCCTCGACGTAGAATTTCCCCGCAAACGGATTCGGCGCGAACGCGTTCGCGATCGGTTGGCCGGGCGGCGTCGCCCCGAGCGTGCCGGTGGGCAGGTAGGTGCCGGGCAGCTCGCGGTTGGCGTCGCCGCGGAGGCCGATCAAATTCCACGGGATCACGAAGTTGGAGCGCCACAGGTCCTCCTGGCGGTTGTAGCCAAGCTCCACGTTGATCGGGCCGAGGCGCTGCTCGAGCAGCGCGGTGAAGAGGCCGTAGCGGTTGTTGGACGTGCTGCCGGGCCCGCCGAGATTGGCGCTTTCCGGCACCAGATCGAAGAGGGTGCTCGTTACCGTGCCGCCGCTGGTCGCGTTGGGCCCGTTGAGCGTGTCGAAGAAGCGCACGCGCTGCGCGCCGGCGAGCGCGGGATTCGCATCGACCACGGCGTTGTCGCCGTAGCGATAGGCGTTGGGGCTGACCTGCGGGGCGAAGCGCAGCTGGTTGGCGAACGTCGCCTGCGTGCCGGCGGGGGCGGGCGTGCCGAGTTCGAAGATCGGGCCGGTCGCGAGCGGTTTGCCGGCCCGGACCCAGGTATCGGAAAAGTCGGAGACGGGAAACGGCATCGCCTGGTTTTGCCGGGTGTCCACGTATTCGTAGTTCGTGCGCAGGCGGGTGGTGCGCCACGGCTGCCACGCGGTGGCGACGGCGAGGCCCTGGCGTTTCTCGAACTCGAAGTCGCGCCAGCCCTCCTTGTCCTCGAAGAGCCCGTTGAGGCGCACGGCGAACTGGCCGCGGACGAGTTCGCGGTTGAAGTCGGCCTCGACGCGGCGGTTGGCCCAGCTGCCGACCGTGGCGCGCACTTCGTCGCGGGCCTTCGAGCCGAGCAGGGCAAATTTGGAACCGGCGTTGACCACCCCGCCGGGGCCACCAATGCCGAACAGGATGGAGTTGGGGCCGCGCGAGACTTCGAAACGATCGATGCTGAAGCGGTCGGAGCGCGTGATGGATTGGAAGTAGTCGCGCGTCTGCGCGGCGCCGGTGAAGCCGCGGATGCGGATCTGGTTGTTGCCCTGCTGCACGGAGGCGAGACCGGTGACGTCGCTGAAGTCGCGTCCGGAGTTGGTGGCGAAGTTGAGGTAGCCCTCGTAGTCGGTGACGTTGAGATCAAGAATCAACGCCTTCGTGAGCACCTGGATCGAGGCGGGGATGTTCGCGAGGCTCGAGTTGAGGCGCGTGCCGGAGAGGGTGTTCGAGGCGGCGTAGCCCTGATCCTTCTCGGTGCGCACTTCGAAAGGCGAGAGGGTGAGCGTGGCGCTTGGGCCCGGAGTGGCGGCGGCGGCCGGGGCGGCGGGCGGAGCCGGTTGGGCCAGGGCCGCGAGAGACACGAACAGGAGGGGCACGGCCAAGGTAACGCGACGGTGAGTTTTCATGGGGGGTTGGTTGGAGGTGGAAGCCAAAGTTGAAAATGGGGAGGTTAGTGGAAAAGGTTCCGGGCGGGACAGGGGAAGGGTCAGGCCCCGAGTCCGGCCAGCGGGCCCGTGCTGCTGGCGAACTTGTCCGTCGCGACGCCCAGACCTTGCAACATACTCACGAAGAGATTCGCGAGCGGGGTGTTATTCGTGGCGTCGAAGGCGAGGTGTTTCCCGTGCTTGAAGCCACCGCCCGCGAGAATCAGGGGCAGATTCCTGGTCGAGTGCGAATTCGCGTTGCCGAGACAACTGCCGTAGAGCACCTGCGTGTGGTCAAGCAGGGTGCCGCCGGTCTCGGGGGTGTCCGCCAGCATCTGCAGCAGGTAGGCAAACGTGCGCAGCTGCGCCTCCTCGATCTGGCGCAGCTCGGCGATTTTCTCCGGCTCGTTGCCGTGGTGGGTGAGCCCGTGCGTCTCGCTTTTCACCCCCGGCACATGCGGCACCACGGAGAAGGTGCTGAGCGAGAGGGTGACCACGCGCGTGCTGTCGGTCTGCAACGCGAGCCGCATGAGCTCGAACATGAGCTTCGACTTCTCGATCACCTGATTGGCATCAGCGATGTCTCGGGGCTCGGGAAAATCCACCCGCGGCTTCGGCCGATTCTCCCACGCGAGGTTGAGCTGCAAGCGGCCTTCGAGTTCGCGCACACTTTGGAAATACTGGTCGAGCCGGGCGCGGTCCTCGGGCGCGACGGATCTCTGCAGGCGCGCGGCCTTGTCGAGCACGAGATCGAGCACGCTGCCTCCGGCCTCGATCCGGCGCAGGGTCGCCGCCTTTTCCTCCGGCGTGCCCGCGACGAAGAGGTTGCGGTAAAGCCGCCGCGGACTCGCCTCCGCGGGAAGGCCCACGCCGGAGCGCGACACGGAGAGCGAGTCGCCGTAGTGGTCGCCGTTTTTGACCGTGAGCGCGAGCGACGGGAAGCGGTTTTCCAGCCCGATTTTTTCCGCGGCGAGTTGATCCAGCGAAAGCGAATTGCGGAAAGTCGGCTGCCCCGGATGCGGCGCGCCGGTCAGGAAACACTGGCCGGCGTGGTGGTTCCCATCCACGCCCGGATGCGACAACCCGGAGACGAGGGTGAACTGCGCGCGGTGCGCCGCGAGCACATCGAGATACGGACTCGATGGGTCGCCCGCCCGCGGAAAGAAGAACTGCGGCATCATCCCGAGCGGCACATGGATCGCGATGAGCCGCTTGGGCGGCAACTTCTCGGCCGCGCGCCCCAGCAGCGGAAGCGCGAGACAAGCGCCCGTGGCGCGGAGGAAATGGCGGCGGGTGATCATTTGGAAGCAGGCGGATGAAGGGGCGCGGGCAAAGAGGGTGTTGGTCCGCAGTCACGGGTCATTTTCTGTCGATCGAAAAACCCAGAGGAGACGGCTGGGATGCGGCATGCTCGATCAAGCCTCTTCACTGCACGGCCTTCTTCGCTGACTCTCCGGCCCACTTGATGGCTGCGAGGATGTGCTGACGCACGAAGGGCGTGCTGAGGGAGCGGAGATCATGCCCGAACTCGGTGTAGAAGAAGCGGCCGCCGGTGGCGGGTTCGTGCGTCCAGGCGATGGGATGGTCAGCCCCCATGGGCTTGCCGTTGCGTGTTTTGAAGTAGTCGCGCACGGGCGTGTAGGTGCTCTCGTCCACGCGCAAGAGCACGTTGAAGCCGGGCAGGCCGGTGACGGCGCGGTCGTGATTGGTCCAGTCGGCCTCGATCCAGAACTCGGCGGGCTGGCCTTTGACGGACGGATGATCTTTCGCGGCGGAGTTCACCGTGACTTTGGCTTTGGCGTAGTCCGAGTCGCTGTTGAAGTCGCAACCGCCGAGCGCATTCAGCCACGGCCATTTCGTCTGATGCACCAGCGCGGCGTGCAGGCCCACGATGCCTTTCTTCCCGCTCGCAAACCACTGCTTCACGGCTTTGCGCTGCTCCTCGGGCAGCACCTTGTCGAGTTCGTTGGCGTTGTTCAGCACCAGCACGTCGTAGCCACTGAGTTCCTTGGCCCGCATGTCCTTCCAATGCTCGGTGACGTCCACCTCGAAGCCGTTTTCATTGCCGAGGAGCACGAGCCAGCGATTGATCTGCGGAATCTCGGGATGGCGGTAGTAGCCGGTATTGGAATACACCAGCACTTTGAGGCCGCTGGCTTTGGGCGCTGGTGCGGCGGGTTCATGGCTGTGGGCGATGCCGGTCAGCAGGAGCAGCGAGAGAATGAAATGCTTCATGGTGTTGGGTGCAGGGAATGGTGGCGATGATCGGAGTATGCTCAACGTCAGGGTTTGCGGGCGGTCCTCGGCCCGTCGTGCTGCTGGTGGAAGAAATCGAAGTCCGCGTGACCGCCTTCGGGTCCAGCGGTCACGTTGAAGGTGAACACCCCCACCTTCGTGCCCTCATACCATGCGGTGCGATAGGGATAGTCGCGATCGCCCAGCGGCTCGTAGTGTTCGCCGTCGAGGCTGTAAGACATCGTGCCCGTGTAATGACGATGTTCGAGTTTTAGCCACAGGGCGTCTTGCTTGAGTGCGGGACCAGCGGTGGCTGCGCCGGGGCCGGAAGTGGCGGTGCCCTTGGCAAAGCGGAGACGTTTCACGCCGCCTTCTTTGACGACTCCGATCCAGGTGTAATCGTCAATCATGGTGCAGAGGCCAGCGCGTTGGCCTTCGATCATGTTCGCGGTATCGAGCTTCGTGACGATGGCGGACTCGGCTCCGTAGAGGCGCTGGACGAGCGTGTTGTAGGCGAAGAGGAGATGGTCTTCGCGATGGCTGACTTTCGTTCGCCCAAACTGGGAAACGCCGCCCTGGGTGTTCAGATGCCGCGCGGTCAGGCGAAGGTGTCCCGGCCGCGCGGTGAGCGACCAGTGCGAGTCGTCGGGGTCGTGATTCCAGGCCCACTGACCGCCGAGCGTGGTCGCATCAAACTCATCGGCCGGGTCCGCCGCGTTGATGGGTTGGACCGGCAGCGCGGGCTTGGCGTAGGGCTCAGTGAGGCCGACGGGTTCGCCGATGCCATCGCCATCGGAGTCCACGCCGATCCACGGCCAGTCGTCAGCCGTCCAACCCGCGGGCTCAAGGTAAAGGCGGCGGCCATAAGTGGCGAAGAGGTTGTAGTCGTGATGCAGGAAGGCCCAGCGGTCGCCACTGACTTCGACGAGCGATCCCTGCGCGGCGTTGAGGTCGGCTTTGCCGGCGTGGAAAATCTTCCGGCTCTCATACGGGCCGTAGAGTGACTTCGAGCGATAGACATACTGCGCCTTGTCTTTGTTCTTACCCGTGGAAGCCACGGAGATGTAGTAGAAGCCGTTTCGCTTGAACACCTGCGGTCCCTTCGGCGGGATGTCATCGATCAGGACGGTGCCCTGGTCCACGATGGCATCGAAGGAGTCGTTCAAGCGATAGATCCGCAGCGCCCCCGGATTGCCGACGAGGAACAAGTAGCCTTTGCCATCGTCATCCCAAAACGGACAGGGGTCCTCGAAGTGGCCGCCGATCTTTTCCGCAAGACTCACCGGCTCGCTCCACGGACCTTCCGGCGCGGCGGCCTTGCAGACAAAGCCCCGGTATTTCGTGCTCCAGTTGAACAGGTAATACGTGCCGCGGAAGAACCCCACCTCGCCATCCTGCGATCCGGCGGAACACGCCTTGCCGGGGAACGTGAAGTCCGGATGCACCCCACCGAGCCGCGAGTAGATGCGGCCCGCGTGCGTCCAGTTGACCAGATCCTTCGACGCCAGCAACGGCATGCCCATGAAATGATGGGAGGCGCTGGTCAGGTAGAAAGTGTCGCCTGCCTTGAACACACATGGGTTGTTGTAATCCGCCCACAAAATGGGATTGCGATAAGTGCCATCTCCTTGATCGCCCCAAGCGGGTTTGGCGCCAGGCACGGCCGCGTGGAGCGCAGCCAGCGGCGCGAGCAGCAGGGCGGTGAGGAGGGTGAGCTTCTTCACGGTTGTTTCTGCTGTCTTCATTCGATTCGTCCCATCCCGTCAGGGGCCGTCGCCCCACTGGATTTCCCCAACCCTTGGAACGACCCGACCCGAGACTTTCCAACGGTTGGTGCACCCGGCAAGATTCGCCCGTCGCGCTGCGCGGAGAGGAGTGGGAAGAGGTGGGTGGATGGCTTCACGGATTTCCCGGGGTGAAGAGTCTGCTCTCGGCCAGCGCGTGGATGAGCGAGCGCACACCGTGTTGTTTCGCCGCTGTGCTCTCGACGATGCGTCCGATTTCGGCGCGATCGGCGTAGCTGACCTCTGCGCCGGTGGCGTAGCGGCTGAGGTGCGCGACGAAGGCGCGGGCGAGGCGGGCGGGATCTTGGGCGAGCAGCGCGGTGAGGTCGTTCACGTCTTTGAAGGCGCGGC
>JBIKOK010000092.1:0-23969 GCA_044358025.1 Opitutaceae bacterium | reverse complement strand
CCCCGAAGCCAGCACCGAGGTCGTCGTCATTTCCTCGGGTTGCGCAAAGTAGCTGTCGACATGCCGGTAGTAATGGAACGCGACCGCCGTGAACTTACCGAAATCAAAACCCTTGATCGGCTCGATCCGGCTCAGGTCGAACTGCCGGGTCAGTGTCGCCCGATACTGCTTCAGGGTGGTGTCGCGGTTCTGCAGCGTGCTGTTGGACTCGATATAGGGAGTGCCGAAATAGGGGTTGAGCGGTTTGGTGGGGTCGGGGTTGTTCGCCGCCAGCTGCGTGGGCAGATAGTAATTGTTGTCGATAAAGACCTCGTAGTCTCCGCGCGAGACCGGCTGCCAATCCTCGTTCTTTGATTTCTCGTAGGCTCCAGCCAGCTCGACGAAAGTCTTGTCCAAGATCCGCTGCTGCCACGACGCCGAGAATTTGTCGTAGGTGGTGTCAAAATAGTCCGACGGTCCGGAGACGATGGTGTCCAACGGGAAGTTCACCCCCGGGACGCGGGTCGCGCTGGAGATGCTGGTATTATTCTGGGTGAGTCCATTGACGAAGGCTTCCGAGCCCCGGGATTTGAAATTCCAGTTCTGCACGCCGAGCTGCGGGGCGTTCATCACGTAGACGAGATAATTGGTGGTGGAGAAACCTTGGGAAACGCCGGGGATAATGTTGCGGGCGGCATTGCGGGCGGCCGTGGTTCCGGATTGGACCAAGACGCGGTCGATCGTATTCGCTTTCTGGAGCGGCGTACGAGGATCATTCAACCACGCGGACACGCTGTCATAGGCCAGGTAGGGCCGGGGATTCAGTTCGTCGATCCGGCCGGTCTCCGCATTGAGGTTGATCGTCGCACCCTTGAAGGGCTGCAGGGTGAGATTCAGATACGCGGAGTTGCGCCGCATATACTGGAGTTCGCGCGGCGTGCGTTGATCGGTGGACAAGGCGGCGAAGCGCAGCGCCACTTTGTGGGGGATGAGAATCCGGTTGATATCCACATTGGCGCGCTTGGAGCCGTCCGAGTCGAAGCGAAGTTCGAGACCGTAGCTGTCGGCATTGAAGCGTCCCGCCTTCTGGGTGGCGTCGAGCCCGCCGCCCACCGAGCCCAAACCGAAGAGCAGGGAGTTGGGCCCGCGGGATTGGGTCACGGTCTCGGTGTTGAAATTGTCCACCTTGATGCGACTGGTGAAAAAATTATTGGTCAGCGAACTGGAGCGAAAGCCGCGCACGGTGAACGGCGTGCCGGTGCGCGAGGTGACGGATTCCGGATCGGAGGAATCGCCTTTGTACGCTTGGGTGCTGGGCAGGAATTCAAGGGCCTCCTCATAGTTCACGGCGCCGATGTCGCGCATGAACTCCTCGGTGAGGATCGTAATCGGGTTGGCCAGATCGCGGACCTGGGATTTCAGCTGCGTACCCGACAGGGTCTCCGAGGCGTAGTAGCCCTGGTTGGCCTCGGTGCTGACGATAAAGGGATTCAACACGAGGGTTTCTTCCTCTGCCGCCGAGGCCGCATTGGCCGCGGAGGAAGCCGGCGGCGCGACCGATTGGGCGAGGGCGGTGCCGGCGAGGAGCGACAGGGTCAGGGCGAGACGAGGGTTTTTCATGGTGTGAAGGGTTGCAGGGCTGGGAGGCTCACGGTGGCCTCGATGAACGGCACGGTCAGTGACTGCGGGGATGTTGGCAGGTTTCGCGGCCCGCGAACATCCCCTTTTTGGGGGATGGCGGCCGCGGCGGGGACCACGAGCACCCTGTGGATACAGCCGGGGCTGCCCAATCACGTTCGACGCGAAAAGCCCACGCGCTCAGCGACGGCGGCTTGGCTCCGGCCGGCGGCGCGGGCGGGACACCTCGCCTTGCCATGCAGGGCACGGCGGGTTCCACCCGGAAGCCCAAGCCGTCGGTCATTTCCGGATCCGGGCTGAAGACGACCCCGCGGCCTTGCGCAAGCGCGGTGCGAACAATGGCCAAGGGAGGCCGTGCGGCTACTTCGCGTTTTGATTGAGCGGTTTTTCGACGACGAAGGGAGCGGGAAAATCGGCGCCGGTCTGGCCGCCGCGGTCGCGGAGGCGCTTGTCGTTGATGCCGCCCTTGGGCGCGTTGAGCGGGATGGCCATGCCGCCGAGTTCTTCCATGCGGGCGTAGAGTTTCGCCTCCATGGCTTGGGCGGTCTTCCGGTGCGCGGGGTCATAGAAGAGATTCTTCGTTTCGCCGGGATCGGCCTGGAGATCGTAGAGTTCATCGAGATCCCACAGCCCGTAATACGTGATGTATTTGTAGCGCTCGCCGCGGAGAGCGAAGACGGTGGGAGATTGGGGAAAGTTTTTCTCCCAATAGTAGGCGTAGAGAAAATTATCGCGCCAAGCCGTGGAAGTGCCGCGCGCGAGCGGGAGGAAGTTCAAGCCGTCCATGTGCGGCGGCGGCGTGAGGCCCATCGCGGTCATGAGGGTGGGGCCGACGTCGATGTTGGCGACGGCCTGCTCGACGGTGCGGCCACCGGAGAAAAGCGACGGGCATTGCATCAGCATCGGAATGCGGATGGACGCGTCGTAGGCGACGCGCTTGTCGATGAGGCCGTGCTCGCCGAACATGAAGCCGTTGTCACCCATGTAGAGGATGAGCGTGTCTTCGTAGACGCCCATTTTTTTCAGCTCGGCGACGATGCGGCCGACGCTGTCATCGACGGCGCAGAGGGTTTCGCAGTAGCGCTGGTAGTATTGATCGACGTTGAGGTCGCTGTGGTAGGGGAAGTCGACGCCGTGCCAGGAATTGCGCTGGTCGCGGAGCCAACGGGGCTTGAGGGCGTAGTTTTCCGGGGTGTTGGCGGCCGTGGCGGGACGGACAAACTTCTTGTTGGCGAACTTACCCTCGTGGCGGGGGGCGGGGGTGAAGTTGGCGTGGACGGCTTTGTGGGAGAGATAAATGAAAAATGGTTTCTCGGCGGGCTTTTGCTGCTTCATCCAGTCGACGGCGTAGTCGGTGAGTTCGTCGGTGATGTAGCCCTTTTGTTTTTCACGGCGGCCGTCAACGTTGAGCGTGTAGTTGGGGTTCGGCGGGAGATACTCGCCCTGGCCGCGGAAGCTGACCCAGCGATCGAAGCCGGGCTGCGGCTGATCGTCTTCACCGCCCATGTGCCACTTGCCGAAGAAGCTGGTGGCGTAGCCGGCGCGCTGGAGATACTGCGGAAAGTAGAGCGTGCCCGGCGGGATGGGGCGGTTGTTGTCGATGACGCGGTGGCGAAACGTGTAGAGGCCGGTGAGGATGGAGGCGCGGCTCGGGGAGCAGAGTGAGGTGGTGACGAGGGCGTTTTTGAAATGGACGCCGTTGCGCGCGAGGGCGTCGAGGTGGGGCGTCTCGGCGATGGGGTGGCCCATGAAACTCATCGCATCGGAGCGATGGTCGTCGGTGAGGATCAAAATGACGTTCTTGGGTTTCGCACCGGGAATGCGCTCGGGCACGACGCTGGTGGGAACGGGGACGACGGCGGCGCGGAGGGCGACGCAGGCGAGGACGAGGCAGGGGAGGAGGAGACGGCGCATGATCGGGGGAGGTGAGAGAAGAGGCCGGGAGGAGGTTCGTTTAGGTGGAGCGCCGGTGGCAAGCGTAGGCGGGCGCAGATTCGGCTCAGCGCGGCCGCCGGCCGGCCGAACCCCACCCAGGTGGCTCAGCGGTGGTTTTCTGATCCCGAGGGCGGTGTTTTTCCTTGGAGCTTTATGCGGCGCACTCGCCGAGCCGACGGGCCATCACATCGCCTCCGCGAGTCCGTTCGACGGGCGACCAGACCCACCGGAGAATATCCGCGGGACTCACCCCTTCATCGTGATGGTCGTGACGAAAGACGGAGATCGAGTTTTTTTTGGGGGGGTGGAGAGTTTCTCGTTGGTGCGGGTGCCGGCGAGGGCGGAGGAATTTGGCGCAGCGGCCGGCGCGGTTTGAGTGGAGGCCGGGTTCAAACCGGCGGCGGTGAGCAACAGGCCAAGGCAGGGAACGAGTTTCATAGCGAGGGTAGCGAGTGATCGATGACGGGGCTCAGTCACGAAGGCTTCGTGAGCCGAACGGGGATACTTTTCATCATGACCGATCGCCGAATCCGCGAACATCCCCTGTTCGGGGGATGGGCGATCCCGCGTGCGTTCGCTAGGGTGGGGGATGTCGTTCGGCGCGTCGGGCAAAAATGAACTCGGAATTGGGGAGCGGATCACGACGCTCGGCGACGTGCGTTTGCTCACCCCCTTGTGCGTTGGCCTGGCGGCGTTCGGCGTGGCCGGTGGGTGGGCGCGCTTGGACGCTTCCGAGCCGACCGTCCGCTATTCGGCTCGGCCGGCCCTGACGGAGGTCGTGGTCGGCGGACGGGCGGTGCTCGCGGCCGTGGAAGCCAACACCGATAACAGCGCGGACACCGACTACCGGGGGCTCTCGTTGCTGCCGCGCGAGTTTCCGCTGCAAATCGGGCTGACGACCGCTGCGCCCGGCACGCCACAGGTCGTGCGCCTGCGCACCCGCCTCGAAGGGTGGGAAGACGACCTGCAGGACCATGATAGCCAGATGTATCTCATGCTGCGTTTTCTTGATCGGGACCAGCGCCCGGTCGGCAGTGCGGCGTTCATTCGCCAGGGTGAGAGTCCGGGCTGGGGCGGCCTGCCGGAGAATTCACGTTGGCACCGGCATGCGGATGAAACCGTCGTGCCGGACCGAGCCAGCCGGTTGCGGATCTTGATGGTGTCGGGCGGCGTGCCGCGCACGACCGGGTTCTGGACCATTCGCCGCTTGCAACTCTCCGCGTTGACCCTCGGGCCGGATGCGGCGGCGGGGACGGAGCTCTACAAACTCGGGCCTCTGGGCGGATCGGGTCTCGAGTCTGCCCGCGGGAATCCCCGCGGCTGGGTGCGCGATGGCACCGGCCTCAACATTCCGCGTTTGTATGCTTACGCCGAAGAAAACGAGGCCCCGGAGCCGCTGCTCGCGCTGGTCGATGCGGAACCCGACAACACGGGAGGCTGGTTAATGAATTTGGATGCGACCGTGCCGGTCGTGCCCGGCCAGCGGCTGCGGCTGGACACCGAGGAAATGTATAGCATCGGTCGCGGCCACGATGCGGCGTTGTCCTTCCGCACGCTCCCGGTCGGCAACTATGTGTTTCGCGCGTGGGCGACGGACGAGCTGGGGCGGCCGACGGGGCCGTCGCTCCGCCTGCCGGTGGAGGTGCGCCCCCCGTTTTATGCGTCGACGTGGTTTCGGTGGTGCGTCGCCAGTTTCGTCGTCGCCGCTCTGCTCGGCGGGGTGCGGTATTTTGCCTGGCGCAAGCTGCAGCGGGAAGTGCAGCGGTTGGAAAAACGCCAGGCCGTGGACGAGGAGCGGACGCGGATGGCGCGGGATCTTCACGACGAGATGGGGGCGCGCTTTACGCAGATTTCCCTGCTGGCCGGACGGGCGTTGAAGTCTGCGCCGGCGGACCGGGCGGTGCAAGAACCGCTCCTAAATATCAACGTCTCGGTGAAAGAGCTCGCGGCAGCGCTGGAAGAAATTGTCTGGGCGGCCAATCCCTCGCACGACTCGCTCGAGGGGTTCAGCAACTACCTCAGCCAGTATACGGGCGCGGTGTTGCGCGACGCCGGCCTGCGCTGCCGGCTCGACATCCCGACATTGTTGCCGGCGCGGACGCTGCCGAGCGGACTGCGGCACCGGCTGATGATGGTGGTGAAGGAGGCCTTGAACAATGCGCTCAAACACGCGCACGCGACCGAGGTGCGCGTGCAACTCGAACTCGACGGCGAACGCCTGTGCGTGACGGTGGCGGACAACGGCGACGGTTTCGATCCGGCGACCGTCAAACGCGGCAACGGGTTGGATCATTCCGCGCGGCGCATGGAAGAGGTCGGCGGCACGTGTTGCGTGGACTCGGCGCCCGGCGCGGGCACCCACGTGCGCCTCAACGTGCCGTTGCCGGCGACGGAGGAGCGCGCATGAGAGCCGGCGTCGTCATTGTGGAGGACGACCGCGTGGTGCGGGAGAATCTGGCGGCGCTCGTCCGCACCGACGACCGGCTGCGGTTGCTGGGGACGTTTCACTCGGCGGAGGAGGCGCTGCGGGAAATCGCCGTGCTGCAGCCGCACCTCGCGGTGATGGACATCCATTTGCCGAAGATGAACGGCATCGAATGTGTGGTGCGGCTCAAGGCCCAGTTGCCGCGGCTGCTCGTGCTGATGCTCACGGTTTACGAGGACGACGACAGTATTTTCCGGGCGCTCAAGGCCGGGGCCAACGGCTACCTCGTGAAACGGGACGCGGCGGAAAAGCTGCTGGATGCGCTCCATGAGGTGCGCCACGGCGGCGCACCGATGTCGGCCCATATCGCCCGCCAAGTGGTGCAGTTTTTCCACCGCAGCGGGAAGCCGGCGGCCGAGTCCGAGCAACTCTCCCCCCGCGAGGTGGAGGTGCTCGATCTGCTCGTGAAGGGGCTGGTGCTGAAGGAAGTCGCGGAGCAGCTCGGGATCGGTTTGGAAACCGTGCGGACGCACGTGAACCACATCTATCAAAAACTGCACGTGCGCAGCCGCACCGAAGCGGTCGTAAAATATCTCCGACAGGGGCAGTAAACGCACGCCACGCGGACAGCAGGACGGACAGGCGAAGGGCCCGTCCGGGGCGGACTATTTCGGCTTCTTGGCTTTGCCGTTTTTCTTCGTGCCGGCCGGAGGAGCCTCGGCTCCGATGGCCTCCGGGTCGCCGCTTTCGCCCTGGTCGGCGAGGTTGGCGGGGTCGTAGCGCTTGGCTTTGAGATCCGCGTTCGGATTGGGCTTCGGGAAATAGGCTCCGGCGGTTTTCAACCCCTCCATCAGCTGGCGCTGGAGTCGGGCGGTGCGGGCCGGATCGGCGGCCGCGACATTGTGCTTCTCGCCGAGGTCGCGGGTGAGATCGTAGACGAAGCGTTGGTCCGGCCATTCATACCAGTGCATCAACTTCGTGTCGCCGACGATGAGCGCGGAAGCCGGCGGCGCGACGCGGTAGTGGGGGTAGTGAAAATAGAGCGGGCGGGTGAGGTCCTGTTCGGTGGGTTGGCCGCCGAGGAGAAGGCGTTTGAAACTCACGCCGTCGATGTTCGGGCCGAGCTGGGCGGTTGCTCCGGCGAGATCGGCGAAGGTCGGGAGGAAATCGTAGCCGATGACATTGACTGTGCTGCGCGAGGCGGCCGGGATGCCGGGGCCGCGCACGATCAGCGGCACGCGGATGGCGTTCTCCCAGAGCCACCATTTCGCGCCGCGGAGCGGATCGTGGGATTCATTCCACGTGCGATAGCCGTTGTCGGTGGTGAAGACGACGTAGGTGTTTTCGGTGAGACCGAGCGTATCGAGCGTTTGGAGAAGCTGGCCGATGGTCGTATCGAGGTCCTCGACCATCGCGGCGCCGAGGATCGCATTTTGGCGGTCGCGCGGGTGGGCGATCTTCGCGAAGACGGGATTCTTTTCGTAGCGCGCGAGGGTTTTCTTCGTAGCCTGATAGCGGGCGTGGGTGGCGTAGTGGGAAACTTGGACAAAGAAGGGGCGGCCGGCTTTCGCCTGGCGTTCGATGAAATCGACGCTGCGGCGGGTAAGGCTGAACATCAGCTTGGGATCGTCCGGCGGGTCGTCGGGGCGGCTGGTTTTATTGTCGGTGTCGCCGTCGCTCTCGTCGTAGCCGTGCTTGGCCGGCCCGCCGCCGTAGAGATGCCACTTGCCGAAGTGCGCGGTCGCGTAGCCGGCGGATTTAAAGAGATCGCCGAGGGAGGGAAAGCGGAGGTTGCCCTGCGGCTCAGGCTGGAGGAGCGGCCGCGCGGCATCTTGTCCGCGGCTCAGGTATTCGACGGTACCGTTGGTTTTCTCGCCGAAGCCACCGTTGCCGCTGTAAAGGTGACGGGCGGTCATCATGCCGGTTTGAATCGAACAACGCGATGGACCGCACATGCCGGCGGCCGCGTAGGCGTTGCGGAACGTCATGCCCTGCGCGGCGAGTTTCTCCACGTTGGGCATGTGGCGGAAAGCCATCGCCGACTCCGGCAAATCCGGGCTCATGCGGACCGGCGTGCCGAACCACGGCATGTCGTCGATGAGGATGAAGACGATGTTGGGTGGCGGCGCGGAGCGCTCGGCGGCGGCGGCGCGGGCGCACGGCGCGCCGATCAACAAGAGGAGGAGCGTAAAGCGTGGGAGGTTGGTCATGGGGCGGGATCGCCGTAGCGACCGTTTCAATTTTTCTGATTTTGTGCGCCCGGCCGGTGGCCGGGCGCCCGGTCACCGGCCGGGCCTACACTGAACAGCCGTCGGGACCCAGGAGAAGCGTAGTCGAAGAGTGGACGCCGAATCCTACGGCTGCTTCGCCTTGGCCTTTTTCTTCGCGGCTTTGGCGGACGGATCGCCCGGCTGATCCATGCCGGGCGGCACGACGTAACCGGTGGCTTTGATTTGCGCGTCGAGTTCGGCGGTGAGTTGGGCGCGGCGCGCGGGATCGGCGGCGAGGTTTTTCATTTCGTAGGCGTCGATCGCAAGGTCGAAGACTTCGGTCCACTCGGGGTGGCCGGGATACTGGATGATTTTTGCGGTGGCGGTGCGGACGCCGAGCATCGTCGGGGTCTCAAAATTGTTTTCGTAAAAATACTCGGCGAGAAACGACTGGCGCCATGTGGGATTTTTGCCCGTGAGGAGCGGCACCCAGCTCAGGCCTTGCATCGCGCGCGGCACGGGCACGCCGCCGAGTTCGAGGAGCGTCGGGGCCAGGTCGATGTTGAGCACCATTTCGTCCATCGTCTGGCCTTTGGCGACGAGGCGCGGGTAGCGCACGAGCAACGGGACGCGCAGGGACTCTTCGTAGAGGGAACGCTTGTCGCCGAGGCCGTGTTCGCCGAGGTAGTAGCCGTTGTCGCTGGAATAAATCACGACGGTGTCGTCGGTGAGACCGAGGTCGTCGAGGGTCTGGAGCAAGCGGCCGAGGTTTTCGTCGGCGCCGGCGATGTGGCGAAAATAATCCAGGTGGGCTTCGAGCACCTGCGGGCCCGGCGCGGCCTTGCCGGCGGCGGCAGCGCCCGGCCGGTAGATCGCGGGCGTGGTGAGATTCGGCACGGGGCGGCTGGTCTCGCCGGCGAATTTGGTGCGCAGGCGCTCGGGCAGATTCGCACCGCCGCGCGGGCCGTGGGGCGATTTGAAGCCGACAGCCATCGAGAACGGGTGAGTGCGATTTTGGCGGGCGAACGCGATGGCGTAGTCGGTCACCACATCGTCGATCCAGCCTTTCGTGGGCGTGGACACACCGTTGATCTCGACCGGGCAGTCGAAGTACTTGCCCTGGCCGACGAAACTCGCCGAGTAGTCGAAGCCGGGGCGCTGGCCGCTCTGGCTGCCGTGGTGCCATTTGCCGATATAGGCGGTCGTGTAGCCGGCGGTGCGCAGGAGGCTCGCGTGGGTGACGCTGTCGAGCGGGAACGGCGTGTGGTTGTTGGCGACACCGTTGGCATGATTGTAACGGCCGGTGAGGTAGGCGGCGCGGCTCGGGGCGCAGAGCGAGAGGGTCACGAAGGCGTTGCGGAAGCGGACGCCCTCGGCGGCGAGCCGGTCCATATGGGGCGACTGAAACCACGGCCAGCGCGCGCGGTCACCCAGCTCGCGTTGGACGACGCCCATGGCGTCCCAGCGCTGGTCGTCGGTGTAGATGAAGAGAAAGTTGGGTTTGCGGGCGGGCGTCGCGGCGTCGACGCGGGCGACGAGCGCGAGGAGCAAAAGAGTGAGAACGGAGAGAACGCGGGGGGCTTGCATGGGAGGAGAATTAGCGTCGGGGGAGGGCAGGGCGGGCGAGGGAGGCGGAAAGTTGCCCGCTCAGAGTGCGGACGAGGTCGGGCTGGGTGGAAGCCACGTTGCGATCCTCGCCGGGATCGGTCGCGTGGTCGTAGAGTTCGACGGCGCCGTCACTCCACCGCGTGAAACGCCAGCGATCGGTGCGGATGGAATCGCCGCGGGCGGTGCCGCGGGTGACGAGGGTGAAGGCGGCGGGTTTGCCGGGCGCGGCGGGGTCACGCAGGAGCGGGCGGAGGCTTTGGCCGGCGAGGTCGGGCGGCGGCGTGAGGCCGCAGAGGTCGGCGATGGTGGGGTAGAGGTCGACGAATTCGACGAGGCCGCGGGCGACGCCGGGCTTCATACCGGGTGCGGCGATCAGGAAGGGCGCGCGGCAGCTGCGTTCGAAGAGGGTGTTCTTGTTCCACCAGGCCCGCTCGCCGAGGTGGTAGCCGTGGTCGCCGAGGAAAATGACGATCGTGTTCTCCCAAAGTTGCAGGCGGTCGAGGGTGGCGAGCACGCGGCCCACCTGCGCGTCCATGTAGGACGTGCAGGCGTAGTAGGCGCGGAGGAATTCCTGGCGCTCGCGGTCCGTGAACTGGCCGAAGGCCGTGCCGAGTTCGCCGAAACCGACGGCGAGGGGCGGGGCGGGAGTTTGGTCGCCGGGTGGGCGGTGCAGGGCGAGAGAACCGTCCGGGTAGAGATCGAAGTAGTTTTTCGGGGCGACGAAGGGATCGTGTGGCTTCATGAAGCCGGCCGCGATGATCCACGGGCGGTCGCCGAGGTTTTCGATCTCGGCGCTGACGGCGCGCGCGATCTGACCGTCGGGTTGGTCATCGTCGCCGCCGTCCATGGCGCCCCAGTTGCACCAGGCGAGTTTCCCCTGGGTGAGATCGCGGCCGGCGAGTTTTTTGCGACCGAGCGGAGTCGCTTCGAAGGACTGCGCGGTGTGCCAGGATTTGGGCAGGTCCATCCACTGGGCGCGGAGGGCCGCATCGCGACCGCCGCCGAGGTGAAAGATTTTCCCGAAGGCGGCCGCGTGGCGGCCGTCCTCCTTGAGAAGTTGGGGCAACGTGATGACAGCGGGCAGACGATCCCGGAGCAGCGTGCGGTTGTCGGTGACGCCGGTCTGGTCGGGGCGGAGTCCGGTGAGGAACGAACTGCGGCTGGGATTGCAGACGGTGTATTGCACGTAGGCGCGGTCGAAGCGAACGGCGCGGGCGGCGAGACGATCGATGTGCGGCGTTTTGACGGCGGGGTTGCCGTAGCAGCCGAGGGTGTCGCGCAGATCGTCCACGGCGATGAGCAGGACGTTGAGTTTTTTCGGCGGCGTGGCGCCGAGTGCGCTGGCGCCGAGTGCGCTGGCGCCGAGTGCGGCAAACACAGCGCAGAGCAGGAAAGAAAGGGGAGGTTTCACGGATGGGACGAGGCGGGGACAGGGAAGGGGAGGTCGGCGGTGGCGGGATGTTCACCGCGGAGGACTTGGCCGGCCAAGCCGGTGAGCCGGAGATAGTGATCGCTCGGCAGACCTTCGTAGGTGGCGAACTGGACGCCTTCGCCGGGACCGACCGGCGGAGCGTTCGTCACTTTAAAAATCGCGGTGCCCTCGTCGACTTCGTCGAACATGGCCACGTAGAGCATGTCGGCGCCGGCGCGTTTCGCGGCGGCGATCTGCGACCAGAAGAAGCGGCCGCCGAGGCGCGGGATGGCGTTGAGGGGTTCGGTCGGTTTCATGTTGTGCCAGCTGAAACCGGGGAAGGCGACGGGGAGAAAGTCGATCTTGCGCGCTTGGCACCAGGCGATGTCCGGTTGCCAGACGGTTGCGGCGTGCGTGGCGGCGGCTTCGGGCGTGCGGTAGCGGCCGGGCGTCCACGGCGAGATCACGTCGGCGAGTTGCACGAGTTCCAAGAGCGAGGGATCGGGAATCGTATCGCGGGTTTGGGTGCGCCAAAAACTGGGCACGCCGACCATGAGCGCCAAGCCTCCGCTCTCTTTGTCGTCTTTGAGAAACGTGAGGATCTTGCGCCAGTCAGCGAGCGTGGGGCGGGGCTTGTCGTCGTCCTTGAAGCCGCAGCCCCAGAGGGCGAGCAGCGGTTTGCCGTGGTGGCGCAGGTAAGCGGGGTCGCTCGTGAGCTGGGTGTCGCGGAGGAGCTTTTTCCAATCTTCGATGAGGAGGTCAGCTTTGCCCGGAGCGAGGCCGCTGAGATCATACATGAGCGCGTAGACGCGGCCGTGTTGGCGGGCCCCGGCGCGGACGTTTTCGAGCACGGCGTTGTTGGCGGCGAGGGACGTGCCGCGTGAGAGCGAATTGATGAAGCGTTGGAGAAAGACGCCGTCGATGGCGTGTTCCTGCATCCACGAGAAATGGCGCACGACCGTTGGACGGATATACGAGCTGAAGACCTCGGCGCGCTGGCCGTCGGCGTGGACGAGATCGGTCGGGAAACGCTCGGCAGCGGGGAACCCGGTGAGGTCGGGCCACATGTCGATGCGGACCTTGCCGGGGGCCGGTTTCACATTGCCGCGCGTCCAGTGGTTGTAGCCGCGCTTGGCACCGTCGCCCTCGGCGTTAAACCAACCTTGGTAGCCGACCATGACTTTGCCGGTGAGCGTCGATGCATCGACGCGCGGATTGTCCGCCGCGACACAGCGGACGACCAGTGCGGCCGCCGAGGCGACGGTGAGGAGGAGCAAGCGTGGGTTCATCGTGAGGGGGTCGGATAGTCTGCGCCGGCGAGGCTCTGTTCAACGGAGGCCTGCCACGCCGCGAGGGCGGCGGTCATTCTGGCGACGCGCTCCGGTTCGTGCGCGGCGAGGTCGGTGGTTTCCGTCGGGTCCTTGGCGACATCGTAAAGCTGCACGGCGGGAATCGCATCGCCGGCTTTCTTGCCCTTCTTGGCACCGCGGGCCGCCACAGCATTGGTGTGGAGCTTGTAAGGCCACTCCAACCAGGCGGCGTGGCCCGGCTGGGCCCCCGCGTGATTCCAGAAAGGCATGGCATTGGACCTCGTCTCGGTTTGGCGATCGAAGAGCGGGAGCAGGTTGATGCCGTCGAGCGGTTGGATTTGGTTTTTGGCGACGGCCCCGGTGGCCGCGAGGACGGTCGGGTAGATGTCGAGCGTCGAGCACGGCGTCTCGCTGATGAAGGGCCGCGGGATGCGCGCGGGCCACTCCACGAGGCCGGGCACGCGGAGGCCACCTTCCCACAAGGTGCCTTTCGTGCCGCGCAGGTGGCCCGTGGATTTCGGGCCCGCGTTGCCGCCGTTGTCGCTGTTGTACCAGAGGAGCGTGTTTTCCGCGACTTTCAGCTCGCGCAGCGCGCTCCGCAGGCGGCCCACGCTCCGATCGATGGCCGCAATTTCACCGTAGTAATTTTGCTCCGTCTCCGGCAGCGAACGGTAGGCGGCCTTGTCCGCGGGCAGCGCCTGATGGGGCACATGCGGCGAGCCGAACCAGACGACGGCGAGGAAGGGCTTGGCGGCGCTCGCTTGGCGACGGATGAACTTCAGCGCCTCATCGGTGGTGACGTCGGAGCTGTCGCCCCGGAATTTTTCGGGCACGCCGTTGCGCCCGAGCACCGGATCGAGGTCGAAGAAGTTGTCAGCGGAAACCCATTCGTCGAAGCCCAGTTTGCCGGGCGAAAGCGGATCGCTGGCGAGGATGGCGCGACCGGGGATCTCGGTGGTGTTCCGATCGCCGTTTTTTCCGTTGAGGTGCCATTTGCCAAAATGTCCGGTCGCATAGCCGCTGGACTGGAGCACGCGCGCGACGGTGAGTTCCTGCGCCCGGATCGGTGCGCCGGGGCTGAAGGTGCCGTAGCGGTCTGGATGTCGGCCGGTCATGATGCTGCCGCGGGTTGGCGAGCAGTTGAAATGCGCCGTGTAGAAACGGTTGAAGCGCAGCCCGCTCGCGGCGAGCGCGTCGAGGTTCGGCGTCTTGAGGTCGGGGTGGCCGTTGTAGCCGGTGTCGCCCCAGCCTTGATCGTCGGCCATCACGAGCACGATGTTCGGACGCGGCGGCGTGGCGGCGGCGAGACTTGCGGCGACGGCAGCAAGCAGGAACAAAATGAAGCATTTTTTCATGGAAAACGGGCGGGACGGCGTGGGCGGGTGGATTCTGCTTGAGGGCGTTTGCCGGGCTGGCGGCCAGGTCGTAGATTGGATTTTGCGGAGGCGGAACGGGGCGGGATTCGGCGGCGACGTCGTGTTGTTCGCCGGGGTCGGCTGGGAGATCGAAGAGCCGCAGGGGCGCGGGCGCAATCCCGGTCGTGAGGTCCGGGTGATCGCGCGGCTTATGGCGTTCGAAGGGGGCGAGGAGCGTCACGCCAGCGGGCGCGCGCGGGTCAACCCAGTTGGCACCCGATTCGAGTCGTTTCGCCCGGGGATCTTGGCCGGGGAGAACGTGGAACGTCCTGCGCGCATTGCGGATCGTGAGGAGATTCGAGCCGAGTGGGCCGAGGATGGCTGGGTGCGGGCTGGCGGCGGCGGACGTGAACAGAGGCAGGACATCGCGGCCGTCGAGCACGCGGTCGGCACGCGGAGCGATGGGTGCGGCTTTCAGGGTTGGGGAACAAAGAGCCATCATCAGGGCGGGCGAGTGATGGACGTGGCCGGCGGGGATCTTGCCCGGCCAACGCGCGATGCCTGGCACGCGAAAGCCGCCCGCGGAGGAGCTTGCTTTCATGCCACGCAGGCCACCGGTGCTGCCGGCGAAGCAGGCGCGGTTGTCGCTGGTGAAAATGCCACGGTCGGTGCGTCGGGCCGACTTCGGTGAGCGGCGCGAGGACTTGGCGCACGCTTCAATCGAGCGCGGCCAGGACGTCGGCGTTGGGCCGGTCCGCCGTCACCGCCGCCCACGAGGCAGTCACGCGCAGCACGACGAGCAGGCAGGTCAGGACGGATTTCATGGAAGAGAAGAGGGGGTGGCCGGCGGACTATTGCCTGGTGGGCGGGGCTTTGGCGGGAGCGGTCTTGGTGTGCGGTGCGCGTGGGATCGGTTCGATCGACGCGGGGCTGAACGCGCCGAGATCGGGCAGCGTGGTCTGTACGCCGGTGGCGGGCACGTCGAGCTTGGCGGTCCAGACGATGCCGTTGAGGACGTAGCGGCGGAGGTCTTCAAGTTTCCAGTTGCGATAGAAATGAGGCATCACGACGCCGAAACCGCGACCGGTGTCCGGACGCTCGATACACCACGAGACGGCTTCGGGTTTGGGCGCGTCGGGTGGCAGGAGCGAAGTGGCCAGCACGGTGGCGCGGGTGGAGAGGGGGGCGTTCGCGGGGCCGAGGTAGTTGTTCGTGTAGGGCTCGTCGTTCAGCGTGAACTCACGGCAACCGCGCCAGACGGGATGTTGCGGGGCCGCCGGGGTGATGGTGGCGGCGGGAAAAATCTTAGCGAGCGAGACGTGATGCTGGCAGCTCTTGTGAGCGAAGTAACCGCCCATCCAGTGAAGCAAGGGATGATCGCCGTCGGGTTTGACATCGGCGCCGAGGAGGCCGGTCGCGTAGTGCACGCAGACGATGCCGCAGCCGCGGTCCATCATGACGCCGAGTTCCGCGAGGTTTTGTGCGGCGTTGGGCAGGCGGTTCGGCGGAAAGGTGTCGCCGATGAAGACGACGGCGGAGGCGGCGTCGCGGACGGCGGCGTCTTTCGGCCATTCGTAAAAGAGATCCACCTTTACGTCCGGCACGTTGGCCATGTTCTCGAGACAGTGCTTGAGCAGACGTCCGCCGGCGGCGACCTCATGCGTGCCGGGCGGATGGTCGGTGGGGCCGACGACGATGAGCACGCGTGTCGGCGTGGCGGCGAACACCGCGCTGGCGGACCACACGCACAGACAGAAAAGCAGAGTGATTTTTTTCATGA
Source organism: Opitutaceae bacterium (assembly GCA_044358025.1). Classification (GTDB taxonomy): domain Bacteria; phylum Verrucomicrobiota; class Verrucomicrobiia; order Opitutales; family Opitutaceae; genus GAS368. The sequence goes on along the minus strand of JBIKOK010000092.1, from coordinate 8,318 downwards.
GGCGGAGGGTGCCGTGGATTCTCCCAAGGTTACGTTCGGAGTCGAACAGCGGAGGATGGTCGACGCTTTGAACGTCCGGGGGAGACTTTCGTTGGATACGGGGGCGTTGCGTTGAGGGGGGGGGGCGCGAGGGGACGCGGTAGAGCGATACGCCGCCGGCCTGTCGTGAAGTGTCCGAGGATGAGGGAAATTAGCGGGGACTATTTCTCCGCCCGCTTTTTCTTTTTCTCTTTTTTCGGCGATTCCGCGGACTTGTTGGGGCGCTTGCCCACGCCGTCCATCGGCTCGGCCATTTGATCGAGCCAAGTGTCGTAGAGCCTCGTCAGCTCGGCGACCTTGGCGGCGTTCTGCGGCGCGAGGTCGGTCGTCTCCGCCGGATCTTTCCCGAGGTGGAAGAGCTCGACCTTCGGCTGGCTGCGCTGCTGGACGAGTTTCCAGTCGCCGGAGCGGACGGCGAAACCGCCGGCTTCGCCGCCTTCGCTCCAGTAGAACGTGTCGAGGTGTCGCGACGTTTTACCGGTGAGCAGGGGCAACAGGCTTTTTCCATCGAGGGGTTTCGCGGTCGGCAAGGCGACGCCGGCGGCTTCGAGTGCCGTGGGCAAGATGTCGAGCGAGCTGATCGGGGTGGAGAGGGTGCGACCGCCCGTGAAGGCGGCCGGCCACGACACGATGAACGGCGTGCGGATACCGCCCTCGAAGTTTTGTTGCTTGGCGCCGCGCAGGGGAGTGTTGACCGCGCTCATCGCCTTGGAGCCGCCGTTGTCGGTGAGGAAAACGAGCAAGGTGTTTTCCCAAACGCCTTCCTGCTTGAGTGTGTCGACGACGCGGCCGACGCCGAGATCGAGGTGATGGAGCATCGCCATGAGAATGGCGCGGGCCTCGGTGATTTCGGGAAACTGTTTTTTGTAGCGGGCGATGTCCGCAGCGGGGGCCTGTGCGGGGGAGTGAACCGCGTTGTAGGCGAGATGAACATAGAAGGGCCGCGCCTTGTGCTTCTGGATGAACGCGACGGTTTCGTCGGTGAGCCGGGTGGTGAGGTAGCCCTCATCTTTGATGGGGGTGCCGTTCCGATACATTGGCGAGCCCTCGATATCGTCGAGCTTGAGGTAGTCGTGCGCGCCGCGGCCGAGGAAACCATACCACTCGTCGAAGCCGCGGCCGACGGGGCTTTGCTCCACCGTGAGGCCGAGGTGCCATTTGCCGAACGCGCCGCTCACATAGCCGGCGGGTTTCAGGAATTTGGGGAAAATGGTTTCCGTCTGCGCGATGCCGCGGCCGCCTTCGCCAGCGGTGTAGACGCCCGCGCGCTGCTGGTATCGCCCGGTGAGCAGGCCGGCGCGCGTGGGCGAACAGACGTTTCCGGTAATGTAGCCTTGGGAGAACCACACGCTCTCGCGCGCGAGGGCGTCGAGGTGCGGGGTGGAGACTTCCGGCGGGTGCTGGGGATTAAAGCCGATGTCGGCGAATCCCTGGTCGTCCGTGAGAATGACGACGACGTTGGGCGGGCGGGCCGGGGCGGAGGCGTGTGAGGCGACGACGGCCGGGCCGACGAACAAGGTGGCGAGGGCTGAAAGGAGCGACAGCTGGCTGCGGAAAAATGGATTCATGGCAAGTGAGGGAAACGGCTGGGAGCAAGGCGGAGGTAATGTCGCGGACCGCGCTGGATTGGACAAGAAACTTGCCGCGCCCAGGACTGTTTTTTTGCCGAGTGCCCGATCCGCTCCGTGCGGCCGGACGGATGGCCTTCGCGCAGATTTTCATGGAGCCTTGGCGCGTTGCCCGTGGCAATCGCAGCGATCGTTAAAAACACGCCGGGGGCGACCTGACTGCGCCATCCGCGCTGTTCGGCTCCGGGCCAATTTCCCCCAACAATGACTTCTGGATTTATCCCATCGCCGGCCGCGGCTAGCGCTACGTGGGCGCGCAACTTTTCGGGAAGGGCGGCGCGGCACTCGCGTTGCGCCTCGGGCGACACGGGGCGGTTAATTTCCCAGATTAAGCAAGCCGTTGGGATGGCGACAGGCTTGCCCCTCACGTTTTTTGGCGTCTTGGTTTTTTCACCGCATGAATCCCCCTTTAGCGTTCCGCTTCGGCATCCTGTTAACTGCGGTGATGGCTCTCGTCGGTGTGATAACCAAAGATGCTGTTGGGGGGGATTGGCCCGCCTGGCGTGGTCCCATGGGCACAGGCATCTCCGAGGAAAAAGACATCCCGCCGGACTGGCGCACGACGCAAGCGGTCCGATGGCGCACCCCGCTGCCTGAACCCGGAAACTCCACGCCTATCGTGTCGCGAGGCCGCGTTTTCCTGACTCAATCTGAAGGCACGCGACGCAACCTGCTCTGCTTTGATCGCAAGGACGGAAGCCTTCTGTGGAAAAAGGGTATCGGCGTGGAGCTGGAGGAACGCTCGCACAAGACCAACCCCTATGCCTCGGCCTCGCCCGTGACGGATGGCGAACGGGTCATTGTCTGGTTCGGCTCAGGAGGATTGGTCGCCTATGATTTTGACGGGAAGGAAATCTGGCGGACCGATTTGGACCGTCACGATCACCGCTTTGGTTATGGAGGATCGCCGGTGATTCAGGGTGAGCTTGGCTTCCTCAATTTCGGACCCGGGGTGCACGAGTTTTTGGTGGCGGTGGATAGGAGAACGGGGAAGGAAGTCTGGCGTCACTCGTCTCCGGTGCCGGGGGCCGAGGATGTTCTGGGAACGTGGAGCACTCCGTTGATCGTCGAACACCAAGGCCGGGTGGAGTTAATTTCAGCTTTGCGCGGGGAACTGGCCGCGCTGGATCCGAAAACGGGGCAAGTCTTCTGGAGCGTCAACGACTGGGGCCTCCAGGCCAAGGCCTCTCCAGTGGCGGGGGATGGGGTGGTGATCCTGACCGGCGATTTTGAACCGAAAACCTCCGAGGTCGCAGTGCGCCTCGGTGGGGCGGGCGATGTGGCCAAAACCCATGGGTTGTGGCGCAAGACGCCCTCGCGGGGTCGGGTCGGAACCGGGGTGATTCAAAACGGCTATTTCTACGGATCACGCACGGGGGGCTTTGCCGATTGCATCGAACTCGAATCCGGAAAAATCGTCTGGGACGAACGTCTGCCCGTCAAAAGCGGCAACAGCGCGATTTGGACCTCGCCGGTGTTGGCGGACGGAAAACTCTATTTCGTGAATCAGGGTGGCGATATTTTTGTCGTTCGGGCCGGGCCGCAATTTGAGCTCGTGGCCGCGCATACGCTCGGGGAAACATGCAACGCTTCTCCGGCGATTTCAGCCGGGGAGATTTTCTTCCGCACTCATGATGCGCTCTGGTGTTTTGGCGGAGAGCGCTGAGGCCGGTTCAATGCAGCGGCGGTCGATCCTCTTGGGCTGGGCGAGCGGACAAGGTGGCTGTTGGGGCGTGGGGTTCCGATAGATCCTTGCGCGACCTTATGCCCGTCTTCGAACCGACCGAGTGCTGCGCGGAGAGAACAACGCCCGTGGAAAATCTCGAAATTCAGCTCGTATCAGCGCCCGCGGCTGCGTGAAGTCTGCTGAACGATCTATGTTGCGTTACTTCACCTACGGCGAACGCGATTTCCGGCGCTTACCCGACCGCTCGGATTTTCGACTGAACTGGGAGTTCTGGATCGCTTTTCGGAGCAAGGTGCGTCCCGTCTTCCACGACGAAGCGCACCGCCAGGTCGAGGCCGCAAATTTTTGGGTGATGCCGCCGAATCTGCGTTACCACTGGCTCGTGGACGGCGGAAAAACCGAGCGCGCGGTGCTCCACTTCGCCTTTGTGCCCGAGCCACTCCAACAACTCGTCCGTTGGCGCGGCCATTTTTCCCGCACCCTTTCGGCCGACGAGCTGCGCGAGGCTCGTGGCATCGCTGACGCGGTCGCCGCGGCTTCACGCCGGCGCGACATGCTCAGTCCGCTCGTGTTTCAGCGCGCCATGCTCGATCTGAGCCTGTTGGCCTTGCGTCATGAACCTTCGAGGACCTGGTCCACCTTGGAAACGCAGGCGGCCGACCGCGTGGAGCAGGTCGTCACTTGGTATAAGGAGCATATGCACGAGGCACCCAAGCTCGCGCGCGCCGCCGCCGAAGCGCACATTTCGGTCAGCCATCTGCGCCGGCTTTTCCAAATATATTTTCGAAAAAGCCCGAAGTTGGTCTTCGACAATCTGCGCCTCGAAGCAGCGTCCACGTTGCTCGCCACCAGCACGGCCACGCTCGACGACATCGCGAGTCAGACCGGTTTTCGCAGCGTGACCGATTTTTGCCGCGTGTTCAAAAAGCGCTACGGCCACCCGCCCAACGAGTGGCGGCGCACCGTCAATCACGCCCGCGGGAGGTAAGACGCCCCGCAATGCTCCCACCTCGGCGAGCGATTCGGTCAAGTCCGCGGCGCTCTCTCATCCTTGCCACGACACGCTGAAATCTCGTGATGCGAGTGCTCCTACCCCAATGATGAAACCGTTTCATTTGCTCGTCGCCGTCGGACTCGGTTTTTTCTTCGCGCCGGTGCACGCCGCCGACGCTCGACCTAATATTCTCTTCATTCTCGCCGACGATCTTGGTTGGGGTGACGTGGGGTTCCACGGCGCAAAAATCCGCACACCCGTTCTCGACCGGCTGGTGCGCGAGGGCGTCGAGCTGACGCAACACTACGTCAACCCGCAGTGTTCGCCCACGCGCTCGGCGCTCCTCAGCGGCCGTTACGCGAGCCGGCTCGACAATCTCGTGGCCTTCGATGCGCGTGCCTTTCCCGCCGGCACAACGACGCTGCCGATCGCTCTGCAGAATGCCGGCTATGCCACCGCATTGATCGGCAAATGGCACCTCGGCTCCGAACCCGGTGCGCGGCCCTGGGAGGGGCAGGGCTTCGATTTCAGCTATGGCGCGCTCACGGGCGCAGTGCACCCCTCCGCGCACACCTATCGCTCCGGGCCGCTTGAGCACACGTGGCATCGCAACGGCGCGCGTGTGGATGAAGCCGGCACCCACACGACCGACCTCCTCGCCCGCGAAGCGCTCACGTGGCTCGGCCGGCAAGATCGCAGCCGCCCGTGGTTCCTCTACCTGCCCATGTTCGCCACCCACACGCCCGTTGATGCTCCGCCGGAGTGGAAGGCTCGCTACGCCAATGAAACGTTTTTCGCTGACGCGGCGGAAAACGAATCCGCGGTCCGCTATGCCGCGATGATCTCGCACATGGACGACGCCATCGGCCGCGTGCTGGCCGCGGTGCAAGCGCGCGGCGAGCGCGAACGCACGCTCGTGATTTTCCTCTCCGACAACGGACCCGTGGGCCAGCCCTGGCCCACGGGCGCGCTTTACGGCAAACCCGCCCTGCCCTCGGCGTGGCTCGGCAGCGCCGGCCCTTTGCGCGGCATCAAGGGCACCACGTGGGAAGGCGGTGTGCGCGTGCCCGCCATCGCCTCGTGGCCCGGCACGCTCGCCCCACGCACTGCCACCGCTCCGACGTGCGTGGTCGATTGGTTTCCCACCTTCGCCCGCCTCGCCGGCTGGAGCCCGGCCTCCGATCTGCGGCCGGACGGACAAGATATCTGGCCCGCGCTCACCGGTGCCTCGATCCCCTCGGCCGAGCGCGTCATCTACTGCAAATATTCCGGCGGCATGGCGTTTCTCCGACGCGGCGATTGGAAACTCGTGACGCTGGGCGACACGCCGTTCGCCCGCGGTCTCATGAAGGGAGCCGATCGCTCCGATCAACTCTTCCACCTCGCCGAGGATCCCAACGAAACGCGCGACCTCGCCCGCGTCGAACCGCAACGTCTCGCCGCGTTGCAAGCATTGCTCATCGAGGAAATGCGCCGCGACGACGTCGGCCGCGTCCACCGCACCGCACTGCACCAGTGGTCGCGCGTCCCCGAACAGGCCCGCCTCATCGAGCCCGCGCCCGCCCGAAAACCAGTCGAGCCATGAGCGCCCACCGCACTGCGCGTGAGCGGTTCTGTGCAGAGCGTGGACGCCGCGCCCCGTTGCACAATCCCGTCTGCCCGCGCTAAATCACGTCCTCCGCCCCCCCACGCGACCAGCCGTCAAACCGTCTGCGTCCCTCACACTTCACCATTCCATGAAACGTTCCCCGCGCCTCTTCGCCATCGTCTGCCTTTCACTCGTGTGCCCTCTCACGTCGGTCACGTCGGCGCAATCCACCGCCAACCCGTCGCCTCGCACCGACGATCAGCCTGTCCAACTTTCGGCCTTCGAGGTCTCGACCGACCGCGACACCGCCTACCGCGCCAACAACGCGGTCTCCGCCACGCGCACCACACCGCCATTCGCGACACGCCGCAGTCCGTTACCGTGCTCACCGAGCAGTTTCTCGACGACATTGAGGCCATTAGCGTCAACGAAGCGCTCGCCTACGTCGCGGGCGTTTCCTCCGCGGAGGCAGGGGTCGCCGGCGACGATCCCGTTAATCTTCGCGGCCAATTGCTTACCAGCCAGTTGATCGACGGCCTGCCGGATCGAAACACCAACGTCCGCCCCGACCAGTCCATCATTGAGCGCGTCGAGGTGATCAAGGGTTCTTCCTCCTCGCTCTACGGCAGCTCGTCACCGGCCGGCGTTATCAACCGCATCACCAAAAAGCCCAAAGCCAAGCCCGCCTACTCCTTCCTTACTCAGGTCGGGAGCTACCATCTCATGCGTGGTGTCGCGGATTTCACCGGCCCGGTGAACCGTAGTAAGACCCTGCTCTATCGGCTCGTGCTCGCCAGCGAGGGCGCCGACAGTTTTCGCGACTACGTAAACTCCGAGCGGTGGACGGTCTCGCCAGCCCTCACCTATTTGCTGAGCGCCCGCACGCAGATCACCGCCTCGTTCGAATACCTGCGCTCGCGCCAGGTCTCCGATCCCGGCCTCCCGATCATCGGCACTGATCCGGTGCCCGTGCTCCCGCGCGAGCGTTTCCTTGGCTCCCCCGACATCGAGTTCGACATCCACAAACGCGCCTACCGTCTTTTTGCCGACCATCGGTTCAGTCCCAGCTGGTCCGCGCGACTCGGCTACACCTACACCGTCCTCGACGCCTATAAGGGCAACGGCCAGCTGGTCGGCCGCGTCAACGCCGTCGACCGCCGCACCCAGAACCGGCAGTTCGGCCTGCAGGTAATCGACAGTTGGGCGCACGTCACCCAGCTCGACCTCCTCGGCCAGTTCAAGACGGGCCCCATCACGCACCGCACGCTCCTCGGCACCGACGTCCGCAGTGAGCACAATTATCTCGTAAATTACATCCGCACCGTGACGCCCGCCATTAACATCACGCTGCCCTCCTACGTGCCCCCAACGACCTTTGGTCCGACGACGATCAACGCTCACAACCTCACCAACGCCAACTCCGCCGGCTTCTATCTTCAGAACCAAGCCTCCGTTATCGAAGGAAAAATCCAGCTCATCACCGGTCTGCGCTACGACACCCTCAAGCAGATCGCGACGAGCTACACCGTGAGCAACCAGGCGATCGCTTTCGAGCCGCCCGCCGTCACCACGCCGCGCCTGGCCCTCGTCGTGCGGCCTTGGCGCGCCGTCACGTTCTACGGCACCTATGGCGAGTCGTTTCGCCCTGACACGTCGGGCCGTCCCATCTTCGGATCGACCGAGAAGCTCGCGCCCGAGACCGGCACGCTGAAGGAAGTCGGAGCCAAGTCCGATTTCTTCGACAGCCGCGTGTCGATCAACGTCGCGCTCTACGACATCCAGAAGGAGAACATCGTCAGCGCCGATCCCCTCCACCCGGGCTTCATCGTGCAGGACGGACAGGAGCGCTCGAAGGGCTACGAGATTTCCTTCAACCTCGATCCCACGCGCAACCTCACGCTCTTCGGGGGGTTCAACCATGTCGACGCCAAGGTCATCAGTGATCCGCAGCGTGTTTCGACGACCGGCGCCCTGTTGCCCAACACCCCGCGCAACAGCTATCAGCTTTGGACGAAATACAATTTCCGCGACGGCCCTCTGAAGCGTCTCGGGCTCGGCCTCGGTGTGCAATACGTCGATGAGCGCAAAGGCCGCACCAACACCACCAATATCATCCCCGAATACACGGTCTTCAACGGGCAGGTGAACTACGCGTGGCGCGACTACCGCTTCAACGTCTATGTCGCCAATCTCTTCGACAAGCTCTACTACACCAATGGCAGCAGCTTCAACGTCCGTCCCGGCACGCCGCTCTCGTTCCGCGCTTCGGTGCGCGTGACCTACTAGGGCGTGTTTTCAAAATCCAAGGAACTATGGTGCGAGGGATTTGATCGGAGAGCGCGCATGATGATGACCAAGCGTCGGGAGTTCCCTAAGCCCGTG
>JBIKOK010000004.1:0-74022 GCA_044358025.1 Opitutaceae bacterium | reverse complement strand
CGCAGAGACGGCGCATGGCAAGAAACTGAGCCGCGCGCGGAGCGCACGGCCCACCTCGGAGAAACCGCGTATGGCAAGAAACTGAGCCGCGCGCGGAGCGCACGGCCCACCTCGGAGAGACCGCGTATGGCAAGAAACTGAGCCGCGCGCGGAGCGCACGGCCCACCTCGGAGAAACCGCGTATGGCAAGAAACTGAGGTCCGCGCGGAGCGCACGGCCCGGCCCGGAGAGACCGCGCATGGCAAGAAACTGAGGTGCGCCCCGGAGTGGTTCGGCGGAATCAGGGCGTGAGGCCGTAAGACTTTTCCCACCACGCGAGGCGCTCGGCGTCGGTGGGCTCGGGTTGCTTCAAGCGGGCTTGCCAGGAGCGTTGGTAGTCGGCGCGTTTGGCTTTTTGGATCTCGGCCTGGGTGGGCTCGGTGGCGGGGTCGGGCAGGGCGCCGCGGTCGCCGGTGGCGCGGATCCAGGCGTCGAGCGCGCGGCGGAGGGTGGCTACGGTGGTGGCGTGGGCGGGGGCGGTGACGACGTTGTGCAGGCCGGCGGGATCGCGGCGCAGATCGTAGAGTTCGAAGGCGGCGCGCGTGGGCTGGCACCAGAGGTCCTGGAGGGCGTCGAGTTTGCCGGCCGCGGAGAGGACGCGGAGGAGCGGCAGGCCGGGGTAGCTGGCTTCTTTGTAGCCGGACCAGTTGAGGCGCGAAACGTCGGGGTAAAAATTTTGGACGAGCACGTGGTCGGGGGTGATCACGACGCGGATGCGGTCGGAGGCGTCGCCGCAGCGGTCGCGGGCGGCGAAGACGTGTTGCCGTTCGGGGAACGTGGCGCCGAGGAGCGCGCGGCCGTCCATCCACGCGGGAGCCGGGAGGGCGGCTTGGGCGAGGGCCGTGGGCGCGAGGTCGATCAGACTGACCAGACGGGACTCGACGCCGCCGGCGGTGACGCCGGGGCCGCGGACGAGGAGCGGGACGTGGAGGCCCTCGACGGTGAGCCACTGTTTACCCCACGGCATGGGGCGGCCGTGATCGGCGAAGAAAAAAACGAGGGTGTTTTCAAGGACGCCGGCGGCGTCGAGTTGGGCGAGAATGACCCCGACGCGTTGGTCGACGGTTTCGACGCTGCGTTGGTAGGCATACCAGTCGCGGCGCATCAGCGGGTGCTCGGGGTAGTTGGCCGGAAGCTTGAGGGCGGCGAGGGCGGCGTCGTCGTAGGAAGCGGGAAGGGGAAACGGACGGTGGGGTTCGGTGATTTGAAATTGGGCGAAGAAGGGCTGGCCGGGCTGGCGTTTCCGCCAGTCGTCGCCGTCGAACATCTGGGCGGGATCGTGGGCAAAGTTGTAGTGGGTTTTCCCTTTCTTGATGACGCGACCGCTGCGCATCGTGCCGGGGGCGGCGGCGTTGGTGACGAACCAACCGGCGGCGCGGAGGAGGGCCGGGAGGTGGCGGTAGGGGGCGGGGAGCGGCTGGGGATTTTCGACGTCGTGGGCGTGGAGGCCGGTGATGATCTGCGAGGTGCCGAGAATGAAGGCCGAGCGCGACGAACTGCAGACGGGGGCGGTGGCGTAGGCGCGGGTGTAGCGGCGGCCCTCGGCGGCGAGGCGGTCGAGGTGCGGGGTTTTGACGTCGCGCGAGCCGTAGGCCGCGGTGTCGGGCGACATGTCGTCGGCGATGATCCAGACGATGTTGGGTGGCGGCGGGGCGGCGGAGGCGGACGCGGAGAGGGAGAGAAGGAGGGAAAGAGAGAGGGGGAGAAGATGGCGGAGCATGGGCGAGGATCCTTAGCGGTCGTCGGCGCCGGTGAGGCTTTCGAGGACGGAGCGCTGCCACGTTTGGAGGACGGCGGCGAGTTGGTCGGCTTCGGCCGCGTGCGTCGCGATGAGGTTGTGTTTCTCGGCGGGATCGGCGCGGAGATCGAAGAGTTCGCGGCCGCTGCCCTTGGTGCCGTCGACGACGAGTTTATAGCGGTTGCCGACGACGGCGCGCGGGCCGGCGTAGTCTTGGGGAAGGATTTCGTGGTGGTGATAGTTTTTAAAATCCCGCGTGGCGGTGCCGTCGGGGCCCAGTTTCACGAGCGGGGTCGTGCCTTTCTGCAGCTCGGGATCGAGGTAGGGTTTCGCGCCGGGATGGCGGGCGATGGCGTCGTCCCAGAAACAGATCGGCGCGGCGCGCTCAGTCATGGTGCCATTGAGGAGAGCGCGGAGTGACAGGCCGTCGAGGGGCCGGCGCGGAAGCGGTCGTCCGACGAGCTCACAGAGGGTGGGCAGAATGTCGCTGGTGACGGCGTTGACGGCGGTGGCGCGCGGGCGGGAAATTTTCGCGGGCCACTCGATCAGGCCGGGGACGCGGATGCCGCCCTCGTAGAGGGAGCCTTTATGGGCGCGGAACGGGACGGTGGCGACGGCTTCCTGGGGGGTGCCGTTGTCGCCGCAATACCACAGCAGGGTGTTGGCGCGAAGGCCGGCGGTGCCGAGGTGATCGCGAAGCTGGCCGATGGAACGGTCCATCGCGGTGATCTCGGCGAAGCGCTCGCGGAGGACGTCACGCTGGAGGCGCGTGGTGTTGCGGCCGGTGGTGTTGGACGTGAGCTTGACCTGACGGTTGGCGAACGTCGCGGGGAGCTGGTCGTAGAGTGCGAGATCTTTGGGGAGCGCTTGATACGGCTCGTGGGGCGAACCGAACCAGACGACGACGAAGAAGGGTTTGCCCGCCTGGCGGGCGGTGTCGATGTAACGGATCGCTTCGGCGATGATGATTTCGGAGCTCTCGCCCTTGATGACGTGGGGCGGGCCGCCATTGCGCGAGAGGGACGGATCGAGTTCGAAGAAATTATCGTGCGAGAGCCACGTGTCGAAGCCCATGGCACCGGGGTTGGTGGGCGAGGCCTTGTTGACGGGTCCGAGGTGCCATTTGCCGAAATGGCCGGTGGCGTAGCCGGCGTCGCGCAAGAGGTGGGCAATCGTGATCTCCTTGGGCCGCGTGGACCAGCCGGGGGCGAAGGTGCCGGAGCGATGGTGGTGACGGCCGTTCATCACGGTGGCGCGCGTCGGCGAGCAACTCGCGCCGCCGGAGTAGAAGCGGTCGAGGCGGAGGCCGGTGCGCGCCATCTCGTCGAGGACGGGCGTCTTCAGGTAAGGGTGGCCGTTGTAACCGGTTTCGTCCCAGCCGTGATCGTCGCCCATGAGCAGGACGACGTTCGGGCGCTCAGCGGTGGCGGCGGAGGCGACGGCGAGGAGGGAGAGAACGAGGGAAAGAGCGAGCGGGAGAAGGAGGCGGATCATGGGTAGAGAGTGGAGGGTGTGGGAGAAAGGGAGGGCCGGAGTGGGGCTGGTTCACACGCCCCAGCCGGGACGGTAGGCGTAGCCGGGGCCGATGAAGCGTTGGGCGGCCGGGGAATTCGTGACGCGGCCGGCGGCGGCGTCCCAGTCGAGGCGAGTCTGCGCGCGGATGGCGGCGACGCCGAGGAGGGCGATCTCGGCCAAGGGGGCGGCTTGGACAAAATCGGAACCGCAGCGGGCGCCGGCGCGGATGGCGTTGACCCATTCGACATGCGGGCCGCCGACGAGGCGGGGGAGGGTTTTGGGCGGGAGGGAGCCGCGCAGTTCGGCCATGCGGGTATCGGGCAAGAGGCGGGCGTTCGCGCTGTGCGAGCCTACGGCCATGATGCCTTTTTCGCCGTAGAAAATGCTGCCGCCGGCGTCGTTGAACTTGAAACCGGGCACCGGTTGCGGCGGGAGAAGGCCGCCGTCGAACCAGCGGACGCGCACGGGCGGGTTTTCGCCGCGGGCGGCGAACGTGTAGTCAAGATTCGATGACGCGGGAAATGTGCCGGGTGGCAGCGCGGTCGTTGCGGGTTCGACGGAGAGCGGGGCGCCGAGATCGAGGGCGTAGACGGCGGCGTCGAGTTGGTGGCAGGCCCAGTCGCCGAGGCGGCCGGTGCCGTAGTCGGCGTAACCGCGCCAGGAGCCGTGGCTGCGGATTTGGCGATAGGGGCGCTCGGGGGCGACGCCCTGCCAGAGATCGTAGCGGAGGGAGGGCGGCGGCGTTTCGTCGGTGGCGTCGGGATGGGGCCCGAGCGCGAGGGAGTAGGAGGAGCTGACGGTGTTGTTCCACGCGTGGACGGTATGGACGTGGCCGAGGAGGCCGGCCTGCACCCATTCGCGGGCGAGGCGGATGCCCTCGGCGGCGCGGCCCTGGTTGCCCATCTGGGTGACGACGCCGGCGGAGGCGGCCGCGGCGCGGAGGGCCCGCACCTCGGTGATGCAGCGGCACAGCGGTTTTTCCATGTAGAGGTGTTTGCCGTAGCGCAGCGCGGCGAGGCCGATCGCGTAGTGCATGAAGTCGGGCACACTGACGACGACGGCGTCGATCTGGTCGGCCATCTGCTCAAACATCACCCGGTAGTCGTGAAACCACCGTGCGTCGGGAAAACGGGCGAGGGCGCCGGAGGTGACTTTGGCGGCGGCGACCTCGGCGCGACCGCGCACGTGATCGACGTCGCAGAACGCCACGATCTGTTCGCCCTGCAAGGCGGTGAGGGCGGCCTTGCCGCGGCCGCCGACGCCGATGAGGGCGATTTGGAGACGCGAGTTAGCGGGAGTGCCGGCCGCGTGCGACGCTGCGCGGGTAAAGAGGAGGGAGCCGGCAGCCAGCGCGGAGGTCCGCAAAAATTCCCGGCGGGACGCCGGAGAGGCAAAGGGGCGAAGTTTCATAACGACAGGGGCGGGGCGCGGGTCTTGCGCTGATGGTCGAGCAAGCTCCCATTGCGGCCGGAAGTCCAGAGTGCGGGAAAAGGTGCGGGGCGACGTATTTTTTCGGCGTACGCACAAACGTAGTGGGAGATGCCACCGGGATTTCCCTCTCCGCTATTTCTGTTTGTTCCTCCTTTTGGCTTTGCCGGCGGCGGGCGCGGGGTCGGCGGGGGCGGGGTAGTCGGGGCTCGTGGACATGGCCCAGGCGAGGTCGGATTTTACGCGGGGGGCGGCGAGGTGAGGATCGTGGAAGCGTTGCGCGTAGTCGGAGAGGGCGGTGGCGAGGCGGCGGACGGTGTCGCGCTGGGTGGGGGCGGTGAAGAGATTCGTGAGTTCGTGCGGATCGTTCGCGAGGTCGAAGAGGCTCGGCGCGGCGCCGGGAGCCACGATGAATTTGTAGTCGCGGCTGAAGGTGCCGAGCCAGCCGTTGCCCTCGGCCAACTCGCCGTCTTCGCCGGCGGTGGTGCGTTTCGGGCCGCCGCCGATGCGGATGAAGGCATGGTCGGCCCAGTCGGCGGGGGCGCGGCCGGTGCGGAAGAGCGTGGAGGCGTCGCGGCCTTCGTCGGTCGTGGGATTCGCGATCCCCATGAGGGCGAGGATCGTCGGCTTGAAATCGACGTTGCCGAGGGCTTGGCGGACGACGGTGCCGGCCGGGACGACGCCGGGGGCATGCAGGAGAAACGGGATCCGCGAGGAACCTTCCATCGGCACGCCTTTGTTGTCGCGGCCGTGTTCGCCGCAGAGGTCGCCGTGGTCGGAGGTGACGACGATAAACGTGCGCTCGAGCTGGCCGGTTTCGCGGAGTGCGGCGAGGATGCGGCCGACGTTGTCGTCGAGGCATTTCACCATGCCGAAGTAGAGCGCCATTTGGTTTTTGTTGAAGGCGCCGGCGAGGGTGGCGGCGTAGGCGGGGAGATTTTTTCCGGGTGATTGCGCGCTGCGGGGTTGTTTAAAATCGAGGTGGAAAAACATGGTGTCGTAGGGCGCGCGCACGGTGTTGGGGCCGTGGGGATCGGGGAAACTGACGTGCCAGCAAAACGGGGTGGCGGCCTGGCGGCGGATGAAATCGATCGTGCGGTCGGTGAGAAAATCGGTGGTGAACGAGGTGGCGTCGGCACCCTCGAGCGCGTAGGTGGGCACGCCCTGCGCGTTCACGGCTCCGACGCGCGGACCCTTTTCGTCCTCCACGAGTTTTTTGTAGTGGCCGCGGTTGAACATGTAGCGGTTTTCCTCCCAGCCGAATTTGCGCGCGGGGGCGAAACCGGGGCGGGCGTCGCCGTCGAGGTGCCATTTGCCCGCGTAGCCGGTCCGGTAGCCGGCGCGGCGGAGGACTTCGGCATAGGTGACCATGTCGTCGCGGAGGGGCAGATCGTTTTGGATCGCGCCGGTGTTTTGCGGGTAGCGGCCGGTGAGGAGCGCGGCGCGCGACGGGGTGCAAACGGGCGAGGTGGCGTAGAAGCGGTCGGCGATGGCGCCGTGGGCGGCGATCCAATCGAGATGGGGCGTATCGACTTTGATGCCCTCTCCCCAAATGAACGCTTGGTCGGCGGGGAGCAGCGCGCGGTAGCAGCCGAGGGTGCGGAAATTGTGCTCGTCGGTCTGGATGATCAGGAGATTCGGGCGCGCGGGGGCGGACGCAGCGGAGGCGGACGCAGCGGCGGCGGAGACGATGGCGGAGAGGGAGAAAAGGAGGGAAAGCGAGAGGAAGAGAAGGCGGCGGAGGGGGAGCATGGCGAAGAGGCGGCGCAGGTTGAGGGGGATCACGGATGGAGCGACGGGCGGGAGGTGGGCCCGGAGGCTAGCGCACGGGCTTTACGCGCAACTCCCACGCGGCGAGTTTTTCCCGCAGGCGGGCGGCGTCGGCGGGGCGGGTGGCGAGCAGGTCGTTTTTCTCGGACTCATCGCGGGTGAGGTCGAAGAGGAATTCGGTGCGATCCGGGCCGTCGGCGCGGACGACGAGTTTGAGCGGGCCCTCGCGGATGGCGCGCCACGTGCGGTCGCCGCGGCGCTGGCGCCAGAAGAGGTCGCGCGCGGGCGGGTCGGCGCGGTGCGCGAGGGCGTCGAGCACATCGAGACCGTCGAACGCGCGACCGGCCGGAGCGGATACGCCGGCGACGCGCGCGAAGGAGGCGCTCAGGTCAAACGTGGCGAACGGTGCGGTGACGACCTGTCCGGCGGGCACCACGCCGGGCCAGCGCACGAGGCAGGGCACGCGGATACCGCCTTCGAAGGTCGTGCCTTTGATGTCGCGCAGGCCGGTCGGCCGGGCGCTGCGGGTGCCGCCGTTGTCGCTCGTGAACACCACGATGGTGCGATCGGTGAGACGCAATTCGTCGAGGGCGGCGAGGATCCGGCCGGTGACGAGATCCATGCGCTCGATCATCGCGGCGTAGACTTTCGCGGGCGCGTTGCCCTGTTTCCAACGCGCCGAGTCGTCCGGCAACGGAGCGGGCGATGCTTCGTCGGGGGCTTGGAAGGGGGAGTGCGGCGCGGTGAACGGCACGTAGAGAAAGAACGGCTGGTGGGGGGCGCGCGCGTGGTGGGCGCGCAGCCACGTTTCCGCATCGTCCGCGAATACGTTGGTCGCGTAGCCGGGCGTGCGCACGGGGACGCCGTCGCGGCGCATCACGGGAGTGTAGGCGGGCGGATCCTCGACGTGGTGAAAATAGTCCATACCGCCGCCGAGCGCGTAGAGCGCGTGGTCGAAGCCATGGCGGTGAGGCGAGAAGGCGTCGGCATAGCCGAGGTGCCATTTGCCGGAGAGGGCGGTGGCGTAGCCGCCGTCGCGCAGCAGGCGGGCGATCGTGATTTCGGAGGCGGGCAGCCCGAGCTGGCCCTGCGCGGCCAGGCGAATCGCGTCGTCGTAGCGGCCGACGCCGCCGATCCCGATGGCGCACTCCAGGCCGCCGACGCGTTGTTGATAACGTCCGGTGAGGAAAGCGGTGCGGGTGGGTGAGCACTCGGGGCCGTTGGCGTAAAACTGCGTGAAGCGCACGCCGTCGCGCGCGAGGCGGTCGAGGTGCGGTGTGCGGATGTCGCGTGCGCCGTAGCAGCCGAGGTCCGCGTAGCCGAGATCGTCGGCGAGCAGGACGATGATGTTTGGTCGCGAGGGCGTGGCGTCGGCAGCGGCGAGAGCGGGCAGGAGCCAGCCGAGGAGCCAAAGCGCGGCGAGAAGGCCGGCCGGCCCGCCGGCGAGACCGACGATGAGACGTTGGCGGGCCGGGCGTTTCGGTCTCATGGTCAAAAAAGATTCAGTCGTCGGTGCTACTTGGAGTGGAGCCAGCCGAGGGAGACGAAAAAGGCGTCGGTGGCGGCGAGGGTGGCGCGATAGGCGGCGTTGTCGCCGCGGCCGTAGTTGAAGAAGCCGTGTTGCGCCCCCTCGGAGCCGACGAGGTCGCAGCGGTTGCCGGCGGTTTTCATCGCGGCGGTGAAGGCTTCCGCGGTGGCGTAGGGGACGGTGGTGTCGGCCTTGCCGTGGAAGATGAGGGTGGGCGGCGTGCCTTTTTTCACGTGGTGCGCGGGGGAGAGATTTTTCGGGTCGGTGCCCATGCGCTCGGCGGGCACGCGCGTGCCGAAGTCGGCGATGTCTAGGCCGGGGAGCGGGGCGAGAACCAGCGCGGGGTTAAAGAGGACAAGGGCGTTGGGGGCCGAGCTGATTTTAGGGTCGTCGCCGGGGCTTTCGAAACCGGGGACGGTGGCGGTCGCCGCGGCGAGGTGGCCGCCGGCCGAGCCGCCGCCCGCGGCAATGCGTTGCGGGTCGAGACCGAGGCGCGTGGCGTTGGTGCGGAGCCAGCGGACGGCGGACTTGGCGTCGGCGACGCAGTCGACGGGTTTGGCTTTTTGCCGCGACAGGACGCGGTAGTCGGCGGTGATCGCAACCATCCCCCGCG
Organism: Opitutaceae bacterium; assembly: GCA_044358025.1. Taxonomy (GTDB): domain Bacteria; phylum Verrucomicrobiota; class Verrucomicrobiia; order Opitutales; family Opitutaceae; genus GAS368. Next base: position 65,391 of record JBIKOK010000004.1, on the reverse strand, counting down.
CGGCGAGGGCGCGGCAGTGTTGTTCGAATTGAGTGGGTGAACCATTGGTCCAGCCGCCGCCGAAAAAGAAGACGATGGCCGGGCGGTTCGTCTTCGCGACGGAGGCGGCGACGGCAGCGGGCGGCTCGAAGATGTAGAGCGAGAGCTTGGTGTCGCCGACGGTTTTGTAGATCTCGGCGCGGGCGTCGGTGAAGGTGGGTGGGTAGGCTTGGGCGGCGGTGGCGGTGGAGCCGGGGAGGGAGAGAAGGAGAGAAAGAGCGAGGGGGACAAAGGAGCGAAGGAAGAGCATGGGAGAAGCGGTAGACGGATGGGGCGGGGTGACGGTAAGGAACTATTTTAAGCGGGTGAGAAATTCGAGCAGATCGGCGGCTTCGGGCGCGGTGAGCGTTTGGAGCAGGCCTTCGGGCATGGCCGAGATGCGCGAGGCGCGGCGTTTCGCGATTTGCGCCCGCGGGATTTTTTCCGTGAGACCGCCGGCGAGGCGCAGGGTGACGCCCTCGCCGTCGTGCGCGGTGATGAAGCCGGATCGGCTGTCGCCGCTTTTTAGTTCGATGGTGGTGAGTCGCCAGGCGTCGGCGACCACGGCGGAGGGGGCGACGATTTGCTCGAGGAGGCCGGCGCGGTCCCACTTGGTGCCGACGTGCGCGAGGTCGGGGCCGAACTCGCTGCCGGTGTCGCCCAAGCGATGGCAGGCGACGCACACGGTGGCGAACACGGCGCGGCCGCGCGTGGCGTCGCCGGAGCGCGCGAGGAGGGCGGCGCGGTCGAAGGCGGCGCCGAGCACGCGACGGCGTTGGTCATCGGGCAGGAAGCGCTCGAACAGATCGCGGCGCAACGGATCGGTGAGCGCGGTGCCTTGCGCGATTGCGGCGGCGCGCACGGCGGGCGGGAGCGTGCCGTCGATGAGCGCGAGCGTGACGCCGAAGGCGCCGCTGCCGGTGGCGAGGAGCGTGGGCAGCACGGTGGTGTCGCCGGTGCGGAGGGTGTGCAGGGCGGCCCGTTCTTTTTCGCGCTGCGCGGCGGCTGCGGGTGAGACGGTGCCGAGGTTGGAATCGAGGCCGGCGATCCAGTGGCGCACGAGCAGGAGGCCGCGTTCGTCGACCAGGCGGCTGCCGAGGTAGGGCATGTGACCGCGGCCCTCGGTGGCGAGGCGATAGAGCAACACGCTGCGCTCGGGGTCGCCGGGCGCGATCACGCGGGCGTCGGGCAAGCCGAGGTCGCCCTGCACGGGTTGCTCGTCGAGGAGTTTCGCGTCGGTGAGCGGGCGCTCGAGGTTGAGGAGGAGATTGGCGGAGCCGCCGCCGTTGAAGCGATGGCAGGTGCTGCAGTTGGTGTGGAGGTAGGAGCGGGCGCGCAGCTCGGGTGACTCGCGGTTGCGGTGCGGATCGGCGAGGGCCGGACTGGCAAGCGTGAGCGGGGCGGGAAGCAAGGCCGCGAGCGGGCGGTCGGGCGCGGCGGGAGCGGGGCGGGCGAGTTGGAGCGGATTGAAGCCCGGCGTGAAGTTGAGCTCCGCATTGTGGCAACGCAGGCATTCGGCGCGGCTGTGAAACCGCCACGTCTGGCGCAGCGTGCCGCCGGGAGCCGAGAAATCTTTGACGTCGAACACGGCGGTGTCGCCGCCGGAGGGGAGCAGCTCGGCGTCGGTTTGGGCGGCGTTCCAGCGGTAACTGTAGGCGGACCACTGCTGTTGGTCATAGTGGAGAATCTGGGTTTCGACGCGCCGGCGCGTGGCAGGGTTGCCGCGTTCGAGTTCGAGCGAGTAGGTCTTCGCGAGCACGGCGTGGTCGGGCAAGACCCAGCGGCCGACGGGCAAAAAGGCGAGTTGGGTGGTGGCGATCGCCACGCGGGTGGTGCCGGGAAAACCCGCCCAGCGCTCGCTGGTGGCGTGGTCGGCCCAGCGCGGAACGTTGACCGCGTAGGGCACGACGCCGGGCGCGGGGACTTGGCGGGCGGCGTCGGCAAACAGACCGGTTGCGCTGAGCTTGCGGGGAAAGTTCGACGGTGCGGCGGCCGCGGGGTTGGGGGCGAGACGCCACAGGCCGCCGCGGGCGTAATCACAGATGAGGAGTTCGCCGTCGCTTTGCACACCGAAGCCCACGGGCGCGAGGGTCGAGCGGCACAGCTCGCGGTGTTCGGTCACGCGGTCGCCCTCGGCGCGCAGCGACCAGAACACCCCGGTCTGCCAATCGCCGTAGACGTAGGCGCCGCGCAGGGAGGGAAGTTTCGCGCCGTGGTAGAATTCGCCGCCGGTGATGCTCGCGGCCTCCGCGTGCGAATGGGTGACGAGCGGCGGGAGCACGGGGGAAGGACCGACGAGCCGGTCGGGTCGCACGTCCTGGCGGCCGCCCTCGGTGAGACTCCAGCCGTAGTTGCCGCCGCGTTGGATGCGCTGGATCATCTCCCAGAGCTGCCAGCCGACATCGCCCGCGTAGAGGTCGCCGGACTGGGGATCGAAGGCGATGCGCCACGGATTGCGCAGACCGTAGGCCCAGACCTCGCCGCGGGCCCGGGGCACGCTGACGAACGGGTTGTCGCGGGGAATCGCATACGCGAGACCGGGGTCGGCGCGGTCGACGTCGATGCGCGAAATGCTCGCGAGCAGGTCGGAAAGGTCCTGGCCCGTGACGAACGGATCGGGCGGCTCGGCGGGGCCGGCGTCGCCCGCGCCGAAATAGAGCATGCCGTCGGGGCCGAAGCGGAGGTTGCCGCCGTTGTGGCCGCCCTGGAGCCACGTGATGATCACGCGGCCGGAGGCGAGATCGAGGCGCGGGATGGGATCGGCGGTGACTTGGAAGCGGATGATGCGCGTGCCGTTTTCGCGGTTCGGCTGGCGGCGGGTTTTGGCGATGGCCAGCAGGTAGGCGAAGCGGTTTTCGGAAAACTGGGGGTGAAACGTCAGCGAGAAAGCTTCGGTCAACTCGGGGTCGAACTGCGCGAGGTCACCGAACAGCTCGGCGGCGGCGGTGGTGTCGTCGGCGCGAAACGAGCGCAATTTTCCTTCGCGTTCGACGACGACGAGCCGGTCGGTGCCGGGCAGCGCGGCGACCTCGAGCGGCTGGGCGAACGTGAGCGCGGGAAACGCGCGCTCGAGGCGAAACGGCGCGGGCGCCTCGGGCGAGCCTTTGATGGTGGAGGTGGTCCACGGCACCCGTGGTGACGGCGGCAAGTCAGCCGCAGGGGCCACGGCGCTGGCCATGAGCGCGCCGGCCAGGATACGGGTAAGGGATAACATCGGGGGAAGGCACTTGCAGCGAAGGGGTGAACCCGGGGCCGAAGCGGTGCGCAGCGTTTCGTTTCCGGGCGTGGAGAGCAAGCGGGAGCGGGCGAGACTCCCGCGCGCCGAGCGGTCCGGCCGCGACGGAGTTTGGGGTCTTTCGGCGGCGCCGGAGCGATTGGGGGGAATTGTTACGTTCGGCGTGACAATCGGGCATCGTTTTCCATCGTGGGTCCCCCGCGCAATCCGTCCGAGGTCGCGCGCGTTCACCCCAACTGTCTCCCACTATGAATTTGCCCCGTTTTTTCTGCGCGTCTGCCCTTGTCGTGGCATTTGCCTCGCCCGCCTCCGTGGCCCAGCCGGCCAAATCGCCGGCGACCGAGGAGGTCGTCGCGCTTTCGCCGTTCACGGTCTCCGACACCGACGACAAGTCCTGGCAGGCCACGACCACGCTCATCGGCAGCCGGACCAATCAGGAACTCATCAAGGTTCCGGTGAACGTGGACGTGATCACGGCAGAATTCATGCGCGACCTCGGGGCGTTCAGCATGGATGATGCGGCGCGGTTTGTCGCAGGCGTTGACGTCACGCCCCGGCTGGAGGCGCGCAACGACGAGCGCATCAATTACCGCGGGCTCAGCACCGGTGGCGCGTCGCGAAATTTCTTCACGTGGTATGTCCCGTCGGACGCTTACAACGTCGAGCGCTACGATTTTGCGAAGGGCTCGAACTCGCTGATGTTCGGCGACTCCTCGCCCGGTGGCCAGGCGACGATCTACACGAAACGCGCGCGCGCGCGGAACTCGACGGAGCTCTACGCCAGCTATGGCTCGTATGAGGCCTTTCGTTTCCAAGTGGATGCCAACCGCAAACTGCACGACAAGGTCTTCGTGCGGGTGAACCTCGCGAACCGCCGCAACCGGACCTACGTCAAGGGCACCAACGACGTCTTCCGCGCCGGCCACATCGCGCTCACCTACGAGCCGTTCAAGACGACGACCATCCGCATCGAGGGCGAGCGCGGCACCACCCACCGCGTGCGCGCCGACAGCGCGCTGGCCATCAACGACGTCACCGCCGCCGGCCGCGGCTTCGCGACGAACAACCAGTGGTATTACACCTCCGACGGCGAAATCCTCCAACGCACCGCCACCAACCCGCCGCTCGCGATCGATCGCAGCGGGCCCTCCGGCAACCAAGTGTCGCTGCTGCAAGGCCAGACGCAGGCGGTGCGCCTGCCCAACGGCACGTTCCGGACCTTCAGCGGCTTTGACCAATACACCAACATGCTCGGCACGGTGGACTACAACAACCGCACCTTCAACGTCGCCAATGCCACGGTCGAGCAGCGCATCGGCAAGCTGTCGCTCGAGTTTGCCTACAACCAGCAGTTCCAGCACGAGGATCGGAACGACAATTCCTTTGGCACGAGCCAGACGCCGCCCGTCCTCAGCGTGGACAGCACCGGCCGCCCCTACATTGAGGAGGCGATCGGCGGCGCCGCGTTCAAAGTCTTCGGCAACGTCGTGAAGGCCGGGCGCCTCGCGGCGGTTTATCCCTTCGATTTCGGCCGGTTCGGCAAACAGCTCCTCGTCGTCACCGCCCTGCAGCAGAAGGATCTCAAGCTCTCCGAACGTTTCGGGCTCTACAACGCCGCCGCTCCCGGCCTCGCCGCCAGCAACGGCATCCGCCTCCGCGCCTACCTCGACGACCCGGCCTTCGGCACCACGAAGTTCTTCGATCAATTTCTCATTCCCAACCTGCCCAGCACGCCGACCTTCAAGCCCGAGTTCTACTACAGTTCGACGGTCACGGGGCCGTTCGTCGATATCCGCCACGCGCGCACGCAGACGGCCTCGCTTTCCGGCGACTATTTCAATGGCCGCGTGAACACGCTGGTCGGCGTGAGCTGGAACGTGCTCACCCGAAAAATCCCGAAGGAATCCACCTACGCGGTCGATGCGCGCGGCCACTTCGTCCATCCCGGCATGCCCGAGGACAATCCCGGCGCCTACGAATACGATCCGCGTTTCAATCTCTCCGCTGTGAGCAAGATGGCGGGCCTCACGGTCGAGGCTTGGCGCGGGGAATGGCTTCGCGTGATCGCAATCGCTTCGCAGTCGGAGTCGTTTAACTGGCAGTCACGCCAGGTGTTCTTCGGCCCCGACATCGGGCCCGTGCGCGGCAACACCAAGGAGGTCGGCCTGCGTTTCGAACTCTTCCGGAAGCTGACCTACAGCGTTTCGTTCTACGACACGAAGCGCGTCAACGCCGCCTATGCGTGGAACCCCGATGTGCTCAACCTCGCGCAGCTCGAGGATCTCATTAACCCGAACAACGTCCTCCCCGCCGATTCGCGCTACGTCGAGGTGGTAAACGGCCTCAACAACGAGCGCCGCACGGTGAACTCCAACGAGCAGTCGCGCGGCATCGAGATGACGCTGCAGAGCCAGCGCTGGCTCGGCCTCCAGTCGCGCCTCTCATTTTCGGCGAACAACGTGCGCGCCCAGGCCGACTTCTCGCAGTTCCGCGCCTACCTCACCGCGGCGGAAGAACGCACGACCGCGGCAAATTCCCCCAGCGGCGACCGCACGATGGCCGAGCTCCCCGCCGTGCTGACGAACGCCCGCAACGTGCTCGGCTCAAACACGCTCACCGACAAAGTCTCCGGTCGGCGCAGCGTGCCCTACACCGGCAGCTTCGTGCTCGACTATCAGGTGCCCCGCGTGCGCGGCTTCCGCGTCGGCCTCAACGGCATCTTTACGCCGAACTACAATGTCTACATCCGCGACGGTGTGCCTTACGAGGCCGGCGCGTCGTTCCCGCTGCACGGCTACCTGCTCTACGATCGCCGCATCCTGAAAAACTACCCGACGACGTTCCGACTCGGTTTGAATAACATCTACGACCTCATGAATGGCGACAGCCGCTACCGCATCACCGGCGCGACCTCGTACAATACCGTCGCGGGACGCCCCAACTACATCTACCGCTACGCGGAGCCGACGACCTGGAGTTTCAGCGTGACGACGCGGCTCTGAAGTGAAAGAGCCCGGAGCGAGTTCGCGGCGTATTCTGGGGTAGGGCGGACTTCAGTCCGCCGCCTTCCCCGTGTTGAGTGGTCGAACCGGAGCCGCACGGAAGGCGGACTGAAGTCCGCCCTACTCTTGCGGATGCTCGTATCGGCTCACTGGGCGAGCCTTAGTGGTTCAACCGGCCCAACAGCGCGGCGGCGCTTGCCGCGCGGCCTTCGGCGGTCAGGTCCTGCGCGCGGGTGCGGACGAGGTCGGCGACCGCGGTATCGCGCTTGAGCGCTTCGCGCAGCGCGTCCCGGGCGGCGTCTTCGTCGCCGAGGTCGAGGTGGCGAAAGGCGAGGCGGGCGAAACCGGCGGCGTCGGCCGGGACGGTCTCGGCGGCGAGGCGTTGGCGCTTCGCCCAGTCTTCGAGCCAGGCCAGGCGGCGCTGGCCGTCGGCGAAATACGCGGGGCCGACGGTGGCCAGATGGCGCGCGTAGGTTTTCACGCGCTCGGCTTCGGGCCACTCGGCGGCCGAGGTGAGCCAGCCGCGTGCGGGAAACTGCGCGGCGATCGTGCGCGCGATCAATTGGTGGCCGCCGATCGTCGGATGCACGTGGTCGACATACCAGTCGTTGCCGGGAATTCCGGCGGGGCTCCGCGCGGCGATGACTTGGGCGGCGTCGACGAGAGGGGTGTCGGTCTCGGTGGCGATTTTCAGGAGCGTTTGCTCCAGCGGCGCGGTGATGCGGAGCGGGCAGATGTCGGTGTCCTTGGCTTTCTCGAAATAGGGGAGTGCTTCCGCGGTGCGCCCGAGGCGATCGAGGACGCGGGCGAGACGGAAATTGAGCAGCGCGTAGTCACCATCAATCGCGGCGGCTTCCTGATAGAATCGCAGCGCGCGCGGCAGATCGGTCTTCTCGGCGGTGGTTGCGAGATCGAAGGCGGCCTGCCAATCGGCTTCGGTGCCGGGGGCGAGGTTGGAGCGGTGTTCGGATTTGTAGGGCGGGCAGTCGCGGAGATTCGACCCGAGTCGGACGAGCAGCACGGGCACGTGGGCGACGCGGCAAGCGGCGACGATTTGGCGGACGGATTCGTCGTATTGGGCGGCGACGTTTTGCCACCAGGCGGCGTCGCGGCGGTAGGAGGCGTAACCGCTCGCGGAGTCGAGGCGGGTGGTGACGTCGGGCGGGAGGGGCGCGGCGTCAGCAGGGGCGGCGGGCGGCGGCGATCCGGCGGCAGCGTCCCGGTGGAGCCACTGGCGGACGAGGCCCACGGTGTGGAGCGCGTAGGCGGTGCGTTGGAGCCGCGCCCAGAGGGCGGAGCGCGTCTTGAGCGTGTGGTAGGTGCGGTCCTCGAGGAATTCGTTGTGGCCGGTGGCGACGATGACGAGGTCGGGTTGGTAGCGCAGGACCTCGCGCACCATCGGGGCGATGCGATAGCTCGCGTAGGAGACGCCGCCGCAGTTGATCGCCTGCCAGGAGCGGCCGGGAGCGCGGGCGGCGAGTTCGAGCTCGAGCCACTTGGGAAAGGCGGTCTCGCCGGTGTAGGGGTGGCCGTAGACGGTCGAGCCGCCGAAACAAAACATCCGGAAACTGCCGGGCGGTTTCGCGGCGGGAAACTCCTGGGGCGCGATGAACGGCGCGCGGGCGCGGGCGGTGCGATAGACGGCGCCCTGGCGTTCGAAGAGAGGGGCGTCGCCGTTGAAGCCGGCAAATGGATCGGGGCGGTCGACCGGTCGGCCGAGGCCGAAGAGGCGGAGGCCCGCCTCGAGCGCGACGAGCGGCAGGAGTCCGGCGACGACGGCGCCGAGGGCGAACCAGCGCCGGCGCGCGGCGGCCGCCGTCGGCAGCGGAGGGCCGGCGGAGGTAGTCTCGGGGGTTGTGTTTCGTTTGCTCATCGCTACGCAACGTCGCGGCAACCCCTACATGAGTGAACCATCACGTCCATCCCTGTCTGTTGTGGCGCGTGCGACCCAAGCCGTCGCGGTGCTGGGCCTGGTCGCGGTCGCGCTGCTGGCGGTGACCGGGTGGCGGAGGGCGACGACGGTGGGGCCGCAAGCTGGCGAGGGGCGGGAGCGGGATTTTTGGGTGCTGTGCCAGCCGGGGTTTATGCCGGACGAGCGCGCGGCGGCGTTGCGCGCGCTGGTGGCGGCCGGCAACCGGGAATGGCGGGCGGCGAATGTGAGCGGACTGAATTTGGCGGGGTGGGCGCTGGCGGGGGCGGATTTGCAGGGCGCGCAGTTTCTGCGGGCCAACCTGGCGGGGGCCGATCTCACCGGGGCGAAACTGAGCGGGGGTTCGCTGGAGCTGGCGGATTTGACCGGTGCGAAATTGGACCAGGCGGCGATGGTGGAGATGCGTCTGTTGCACGCGATGCTGCGCGGCGCGACGCTCCGTGGGGCCGTGCTCCGGGCGTGCCGGCTGGCGCAGATCGAGGCGGATAACGCGGACTTTTCGGGCGCGGATCTGTCGGAAGCGGATTTGGTGATGGCCCGTCTGCCCGGCGCCAAGCTGGTGGGGGCCAATCTGACGGGGGCGAAACTGGAGTCCGCGGTGTTCCAAGGGGCGGATCTGGCGCTGGCGCGGCTCGACGGGGCCGACCTCCGCGATGCGGATTTCACCGATGCGAACTGGTGGGCCGCGCGCGGGCTGACCACGAAGCAGCAGGCGATGCTGAAGGCGAAATTCCCGCCGACGGCCGCCGCCCCGCCGGCGTGGCAGGAGGAGTTTGCGCGCTGGGCGGAAGTGCCGCTGCCGACGCCGTAGCTTCAGAACAGCGAGTAGATGAAGGGCGCGGCGGCGGTGCCGCCGAGGAAGGCGACGAGGCCGATCAGCAGCAGCGCGGAGAGGAGCGGAAGCAGCCAGAATTTTTTGTTCGTGCGGAGGAAGAGCAAAAATTCCCGGACGACCCCGGGCGGTGGTTGCCGGCCGGCCTCGTGAAATTCCTGGGGCGGATCGTCGTTCATCGGGCGCGGTTAGAATTGCCGATAGTAGCGGGAAGCGGCGGCGGGTTTTGGCGCGTCGCGCCAATAGGTCGTCGCGCGGCGATCAAACGTTTTGGCAAAGGCCGGTCGGCCGAGCGCGCGCCGCACCCAGCCGGTGGGCGTCACGAGCAGGAAGTAAACGGCGGCGAGGAGGGCGTTGCCGGTGACGAAACCGAGGGCGCAGGCGACGCCATACCAGACGAGGTAGAACGGCCGCGCGATCTGCGGGAACGCCCCTAGGATCGCGCCGAGGGTGACGCCGGCGGCCGCGAGCGGGAGAGCGGGGGAAAAAATCCACGTGCCGGAGTGAACGCGTTGGGCGATGAGGAGCGCGGTCGCGACGCACGGAAACCCGACGACGAGGCTCGCAGCAAATTTTCGCCGCTCCGGCCGGCCGGGACGCCAGTTGACCTCGTGAAACGGATTCAGCACGGGAGGGAGTTTCCTCAGTCGCGGGGGAAGCTGGCAATGAATTGTTCGCGCTCGGCGGCGGACCGCGGGCGTTGCTCCGTGCGCCGCAGCACGAAGTTTTCCAGCACGAGCACGTCCATCTCGGTGGCGAGGAAACAGCGGCACGCCTCTTCGGGGGTGCCGACGATCGGTTCCCCGCGGACATTGAAGCTCGTGTTGATGACGACGCTGCAGCCGGTCTGCCGTTTGAACTCGTGCAGCAGGCGGTAGAACCGCCCGTGCCGGGGTTCGTCGACGGTCTGCACGCGGGCGGAGTGGTCGACGTGGGTGACGGCGGGGAGCGTGGAGCGGGCGACGCCGAGGCGTTGGCGCAAGTCCGGATCGGCGGCGAGAGCGGCGTCGGCGGCGGTGGGTTCGCGGCGCAAAGCCGGTCGCACGGCGGCGACGAGGGCCATGTGGGGCGATTCGCCGGTGAGGTCGAAATACTGCGCGGCGTCCTCGGCGAGGACGGCCGGGGCGAAGGGGCGGAACGACTCCCGGAATTTCACGCGGAGATTCAGGGTCGACTGCATCGTGGGGTGGCGGGCGTCGCCGAGAATACTGCGGGCGCCGAGGGCGCGCGGGCCGAACTCCATGCGGCCGTGAAACCAGCCGACGACCCGGCCGCTGGCGATCGCGGCGGCGGTCGTGCGGAGGAGGGCGGCCTCGTCGTCGAGGCGCTCGTAGCGGAGGCCGAGGCGGTCGAGCACGGGTGGAATGTCGTCGTTGCCGAATGCCGGGCCGAGGAGCGAGCCGCGCAGCGTGTCGCGGCCGGTGGTCACGCGGGGGTGGCCGAGCAAGTGGTGGTGCACGAAGAGCGCGGCGCCGAGGGCAGCGCCGGCGTCCCCGGGCGCGGGTGGGACGAAAAGGGCGTCGAAGATTTTGGCGCGCGCGAGTTTTCCATTGGCGACGCCGTTGAGCGCGACGCCGCCGGCGAGACACAGGTTGCGCGCGCCGGTCAGGCGTTGGGCCTCGCGAGCCATGCGGAGCACGGCCTCTTCGGTGACGAACTGGATGGAGGCGGCGAGGTCCATTTCGCGCTGGGTGAGGGGGGCCTCGGGAGTGCGCGGGGGACCCTCGAAGAGGGTTTCGATTTTTCGCGAGGTCATGCGCAGGCCCGTGCAGTAGTCGAAATAACTCAGGTCGAGGGCGAGCGAGCCGTCCGGTTTGAGGTCGACGACGTGGGCGAGGAGGGTGTCGGCGAAACGCGGGCGGCCGTAGGGGGCGAGGCCCATGAGTTTGTATTCGCCGGAGTTGACGGTGAAGCCGCAGAACGCGGTGACCGCGCTGTAGAGCAGCCCGAGGGAATGGGGGAAGTGCAGCGTCTTCAGGAGCTCGAGGCGGTGGCCCCGGCCGTGGCCGATGGTCGCGGTGTCCCATTCGCCGACGCCGTCGACGGTGAGGATCGCGGCCTCGGCGAAGGGCGACGGGAAAAACGCACTCGCGGCGTGCGCTTCGTGGTGGTGGGTGAAGACGATTTCGTGGCGCAGGCGACCACCGAGGGCGCGGCGGATTTCGCGGGGGAGATGCAGCTTGGTGCGGAGCCACGGTGGCATCGCGAGGAGGAAGGAGCGCAGGCCGGCGGGGGCGTGGGCGAGATAGGTTTCGAGGAGACGGTCGAACTTGAGGAACGGTTTTTCGTAGAAGACCACGTAGTCGATTTGATCCGGCGTGAGGCCGCCGGCCTGCAACACGTAGTCGACCGCACGCGCGGGAAAGCGGGGGTCGTGTTTGATGCGGGTGAACCGCTCCTCCTGGGCGGCCGCGATGATTTCCCCGCCGCCGACCAGGCAGGCCGCGCTGTCGTGGTAGTAACCGGAGAGTCCGAGGATGAAAGGAGGGGGCACAGTGCGACGGCCGACGAGGAGACGGCCGGCCGCGATTCAGCGGCGGCGGAGGGAAAAAACAAGGCCGCGCTGCGGCGCGCACGGTTGTGGCGTGCTGAAGAGCGGGAACTGGCTCAGCTCGGGCTGGAGCCAAACGACGGCTGGGTGCGGTGCTCGGGTCGATTCAAGCCAAAGGGCAAATCGGAGGCGCTCAGCGCCAACGGAGGCCTCCGCGCACGGGCCGAAGCGCCCGCGGCGCCGCCGCCGTGGCGACGGGCGGGCCGACGGGTAGAAACCGTGGTCAGGGCGCGGGTGGGGCGGCGCGTTTGGCTTTTTTCGGGGTGGCGACGACGGTGCCGCGCATAATGTCGGGCTCGACGGTGTTGGCCTGGCGGGCGCCGGGGGTGCTGCGGCCCTGGGCGACCTGGTGTTTGAGGAGGTCGGTCAGGCGGGCGACGAGGGCGGGGTGCTCGGCCTGTACGTTCTTCGTTTCGCCGGGATCGGCGGCGAGATCGTAGAGTTGGATACGCGGGGCGTCCTTGGGTTCCTGGCCGGGGGTCGGCGCGCTCCAGCCGCCGGAGCCGGGGCACAACTCGAGTTTCCAGTTTCCCTGGCGAATCGAGAACGCGCCGGTGATCGAGTGGTGCACGAGGGTGTCGCGCACGGGGGCCGTGCCGCCGCGGAGGGCGGGCAGGAGGCTCACGCTGTCCTCGCCGGCGTGCGCGGGGAGCGGCCGGCCGACGATGTCGGCGACGGTGGCCATGAGATCGGTGAGGCAGACGTAGGGGGCGTAGCGGGTGCCGGGCGGCGTTACGCCGGTCCAGCGGGCGAGGAAGGGCACGTGATGGCCGCCGTCGTAGATGTCGGCTTTGTGGCCGCGGAAGACGTGGTTGGGGTTGTGACCGAGCGGGAGGAGTTCGGCGAAGTTGGCCTGGGGGGAGCAGCCGTTGTCGCTGGTGACGATGAGGAGCGTGGTTTGGTCGAGGCCTTGGGCGGCGAGGGCGCGCATGATTTCGCCGATGGCCCAGTCGGTCTCCATGACGAAATCGGCGTAGGGGCTGAGGCCGCTTTGGCCGGCCCAGGCGGGCGAGGGGTTGATGGGGGTGTGCGGCGAATTGAGCGGAAGATAGAGGAAGAAAGGCTTGCCCTGCTTGGCGGCGGCGGCGTGCCGGCCGATGAGCTCGACGGCTTTTTTCGTGAGGGTCGGGAGCACGTCGACGGCGGCGAAATCCTTGGCGCCGGGACCGGTGCGGGTGAAGCCCCCGGAGCGGCCGGCGGTCATGGGGAACTTCATGTCGGGGACGTCGGGCAGGGCGGCGACGCGGTCGTTCTCGATGTAGGTGTAGGGGACCATGTCGAGGGAGGCGCTGATGCCGAAAAAATAATCGAAGCCGACGCTGCGCGGGCCGTTGGCGATGGGTTGGGCGTAGTCGACGCTGCCGACTTGGTCGACGGTCTCAATGCTGAGGGGGCTGACGGTTTTGCCGGGGTGCTTGGCCCAGTCCATGCCGAGGTGCCACTTGCCGACGCAGGCGGTGAAGTAGCCCTGTTCTTGGAGGAAGGACGCGACGGTGACGCGGCCCGGTTCGATGAGGCGCGGGCTGAGTCCACCGAGCACGCCGCTCTGGAGGCGCGAGCGCCAGTTGTAGCGGCCGGTGAGGATGCCGTAGCGGGTGGGCGTGCAGACGGAGGAGCTGCTGTGGGCGTCGGTGAACCTCACGCCCTCCTGCGCGAGGCGGTCCATCTGCGGCGTGGCGATCTTGCCCTGGGGGTTGAAGGCGCGCACGTCGCCGTAGCCGAGGTCGTCGCAGAGGATATAGACGATGTTGGGTTTGGAGGCGGTGCTTGCGGCAGGGGCGGCGGCCGCTGCGGAGAGGGGAAAAAGGAGAGCGAGGGCGAAGGAGAGGGGGACGAGGGCGGCGGAAAAGTTCATGGGGCGAGCGTGAGCGGCGGGGCGGAGACCGGAGGAGAGAGGGGGTGGGGGCTATTTTTTCTTGGCCGCAGCCACGGGTTTTTCGCCGGAGGGGACGGCGGTCTTTTGGAAGCGGTCGAAGTGGGCGCGGAGCTCGCGGACTTTCTCGGGGTGGGTGGCGGCCAGGTTGTTTTTTTCGCTGAGGTCACGGGCGAGGTCGTAGAGTTCGACTTGGCCGGAGCCTTTTTTCCCGCCGGCGCCGACGTGCAGTTTCCAATCGCCGGCGCGGATGGCGGCGACGCCGGGCTGGGTGCCGCAGAGCAGGAGGGCGGCGTGGGGCGATTTGGCGCCCTGGGTGAGCAGGGGCCAGACGTCGCGGCCGTCGACGGGGAGCGGCTGGGCGGCGGGGGCGGCGGCGAGCTTCAACAGCGTGGGAAACCAATCGACGATGTGGAGCGGTTCGTCGATGACGCTGCCGGCGGGGATGCGACCGGGCCAGCGGGCGCTGGCGCAGACGCGGACGCCACCCTCGTAGAGCGTGCCCTTGCCGGCGCGGAGGGGGCCGTTGGAGGTGATTTTGCCGGGTTGGGGGCCGCCGTTGTCGCCGGAGAAAATCACGAGGGTGTTTTCGCGCAGTCCGGCTTGGTCGAGGGCCGCGAGGATTTGGCCGATGCCCTCGTCCATGGCGGCGAGCATGCCGGCGTAGGTGCGGCGGGCGCCCTCGAGGTGGGCGTAGGGCACGAGATAGCGGTCGGGGACCTGGAGGGGATCGTGCACGGCGTTGAACGCGACGTAGAGGAAGAGGGGTTGGCCGGGTTTTTTCTCGCGGATCCGGCGGGTCGCTTCGTGGGCGATCAGGTGGGTGGTGTAGCCCTCGTCATGGGAAGGTTCGTCGTTGTGATGCCAGTCGAGGACGCCGTCGCGCAGATGGGTGAAGTAATCGACGTTGCCGAACCAGAGGCCGTATTGGTGATCGAAGCCGCGGCGGGTGGGGCGGTAGGCGGCGTCGGATTCGCCGAGGTGCCATTTGCCGACGAGGGCGGTTTCGTAGCCGACGTCGCGGAGGGCGTGGGGCAGCGTGCGCTCTGCGAGTGGGAGACCCCACGGGGCGTGGGGGCGGACGACGCCGTAGACGCCGGTGTGCGACGGGTAGCGCCCGGTGAGGAGCGCGGCGCGTGTCGGCGAGCAGACGGGTTGCGCGTAGAACGATTTCAGATTCGCACCGTCGCGGGCGAGCTGGTCGAGGTGCGGGGTCTTGATATCGGTGCCGCCGTTGAAGCCGGCGTCGGCGTAACCCAGGTCGTCGGCGAGGATGTAGACGATGTTGGGTTTCGGCGCGGGGGCGGCCGAGGCCGCAGCAGCGGTTGCCGCGGCTGTGAGGGAGAGAAGGAGGGAAAACGCGAGGGGGAGGAGAGAGCGGCGGGGGGGCATAGGGGCAGGCGGTGCGGCCTGCCGCCATCAGGGCGGAAGTCGCCGGCGGAGGAAAGAGCGGAGAAGAAGAAATCCACCGCCATCGTCGGCCCGGCTGTCCGAGACCGGCGAAGGGTCACGCGCGGGTGTGACCTGGAGTGGCGGGCGCGACCGAATTTGCGCGCCGCGGCGCGCCGCCGTTTCGCCGCGGGCCTAGTTCTTCGCGGGCCAGCGCTGGGGCACCTTGCGGATTTTGGTGAGGTCGTAACCCTGTGCTTCCAACTCACCCAGCAAGCGCCGGTAGTCGGCTGCGGGGATTTCCGGGGTGCGGGCCATGATCCACACATAGTCGCGTTTGTTTCGCCCGATCACGGTCTGGGTGTAGTCCGCGTTGAGGTGCGTAATCAGGAACTCCGCCTTGAAGGGCCAGATGAACTGCATGCCCCACGTGGAGTTGTTCACCGTGTCTTGCACGAAACCGCGCGGGTTGTGGCGCTTGGCCGGCCCGTCGAACCCGCCTTCGTTGAACGTGAACACCGTGTCGATGGTCCCGTCCGGATCGAGCCGGTAGGTCTCCACGCCGTTGTACGCCTGGGTCTCGATGAACGTGGGAATCGCCGCGATCACATACCAGGGGCCCATGTAGCGGGGGAGATCGACGCGTTCGACGGTCTTCAGCGGCGGTTGCTTCGTGGCGCAGCCGCTCCAGCAGAGACAACCGAGCGCGCAGGCGACGACCTGAAGGGATCTATTCATCGGACAACAGACGCCGCTTCGCCGGGGCGTCAACGGCGGGGCGAATCTTTCGGCTCGGGTCTAGAATGGATTCCTTTGATTCCAAAATTCCGGCGGGCGATTGCGCGCAGTCGTTTCAGCGGGCTTCGTTTTTGGCATGAACCACCGTGAAAAAGAGAGCATCGCCCTGATCGCCCTTTCGGCCGCCTTTTGCGATGGCCACAAATCCGAAGCCGAGCGTGCCCAGATCCGCACGCTGCTGGAGAACCTCGCCATCCCCGACGCTCCGCTGTTGGTTCAGCGGGTTTTGCTCAAACAGAGTTCGCTCGCGGATGCGGTGGCCGGCCTGACGAGCCCCGAGGCGCGCTCGCTCGCCTACGAGATGGCGGTCTGTGCGATCGAGGCCGACGGTCATCGCAACGACGCCGAGATCCGGTTTCTCAACGCCCTCGCCGAGCAGCTGCGTTTGCCCGTCGCGCAGACCGAAATGTCGCTGCGTTTGACGGATGCCGTCGCCCGCGCTGCGGCGGTTCCCGCGGCCTTGTCCGCTCCGGCGTCGCCGCCCGCACCCGCCGCGACCGCTGGGCGTGCACCCGATCCCGCCCTGGAGGCCTCGATTCGCACGACCGCGATCCTGGCCGGCGCCCTTGAGCTCTTGCCCCAGTCGGCGGCGACGCTCGCCGTTTTGCCCGTGCAAACTCACCTCGTTTACCGCATCGGCCGCCACTACGGCCATAGCCTCGATATCGGCCACGTGAAAGAATTCCTCGGTGTGCTCGGTCTTGGCTTGGCGTCGCAGGCCTTCGAGGGGATCGCGCGGAAGTTTCTGGGCGGGCTGGTGGGACGGGCGGGCGGCGGGTTCGTCGGCTCGCTGGCTTCGGCGGCGACTGGGCCGGCTCTGACCTTCGCCACGACCTACGCCCTCGGTCAGCTGGCCCAACGCTACTACGCCGGAGGCCGCACGCTCGGGGCGCTCCAACTCAAGGCGACCTTTCAAGAGCTGTTGGGCAGCGCGAAAACGCAAGGTGCCCGGCTCATGCCCGAAATCCAGTCGCGGGCCAACAGCCTCAACCTCGGCCAGCTTCCCGCCCTGATCCGGGGCGCGTAAGTCCCGGCACCCCCTTATCCGACAGGATTCCAACCATGTCTTCATTTTGCCAACGCCTGATCGACTCGGTCGTCTTCCAGCGGTTTGTGCTGGGCTTGATTCTCGTCGCCGGGGTGTTGGTCGGCCTCGAAACCAACGCCGCGCTCATGGCGCAGATCGGTCCGTGGCTCGGGGCGGCCGACCGTCTTGTGCTGGCGCTCTTCGTCGTGGAGTTGCTGGTGCGTTGCGGTGCGCACGGCGCCCGGCCGTGGCGGTTTTTCCGCGACCCCTGGAACCTCTTCGACTTCGCGATCGTCGCCTTCTGCCTGCTGCCGCTCGGGGCCGAATATTCCGCCGTGCTGCGCCTCGCCCGCGTGCTCCGGGTTCTCCGGCTCATCACGGCGCTGCCTCGCCTCCAGATTCTCGTGACGGCGCTGCTGAAGAGTATTCCCTCCATGGCCTATGTCGGCGTGCTGCTGGTCGTGCTCTTTTACGTCTACGCGGTCGTCGGGGTTTCGCTCTTCGGCAAAGCCGATCCCGCCCACTTCGGTTCGTTGGGCGCCTCGGCGCTGGCGCTGTTCCAAGTCGTCACCCTGGAGGGCTGGGCCGACATCATGCGCACGCAGCTCGCCGCCGGCCCGGGCACGATTCTGACGATTGGTTACTTCATTTCGTTTATTCTCCTCGGCACGATGATCACGTTAAACCTCCTGATCGGCGTGATCGTGACCGGCATGGAAGAAGCCCGCCAGGAGATGGAGGACGAAGCGCGTCGAACCCGGCTCGCCGGCACCGGACTGCCGTCCGCGGCCGACGATGTGGCCGATCTCCGCAAGCAGGTCGACGCATTGCAGCAGGCCCTGGAGGCGCTCCACCGGCGGCTGCGATGACGCGCGCGGGGGTGTGCCGGCAAGGGTCGAGGTCGCCCGCGCCCGGCAATTCCAGGTCGGCGCGGGCGGCGTGGCGCGAACGCTTTTTGCCCGGTGCGACGCGAAGCCTCCCTTTCCCCCCGCCGGCAGGGCCGTGCGTTTCGCGCTCGTGATGACGCTGGTCGGTCGGCCGTTCGCGTGCCGGGGCGAAGGGTTGGGGCTGCGGCTGCCCAACGTCCAAATCGTTCCGGCGCTGGCTATCGGGAACGCCCACCCCCCCCAAAAAAAAACTGACTCCGTTCGACGGTTTCGCGCCGCCATGGCCGGCAAGCTCGGCGGACCAGAAGCGGGTGTGGGTGGTCGCGGTGTCCTTGGGCAGGGACGGACGCGCGGTGCGGTGGACCTTCGTCGGGTCGCCGAAACTGGGCGGCAAGGCTTCCAGCCGAACCTCGACCATTCGGTCCGGCCACGGCGCCCCGAGCTCGGCGAGGACCGTGCTCACGAGTGGGTGGGTGTCGATCGGGCGCTTGGTCAGGTCCTAGCGCTTCAGCTGCGCGAAGGCCAGCAGGGCGTCGATCAGCTCGCCCATGTTCTGGGCCGAACGGCGGATGATCTGCGAATAGCGGCGGCCCTCGGCCGGCAGCTGCGGCCCGAAGTCCGCCAGCACGGCCAGGGAAAATCCGTCGATGGTCCGCACGGGCGTCCGCAGATCGTGCGAGACCGAGTAGGAGAACGATTCGAGTTCGCGGTTGCTGGCTTCGAGCTGGGCCGTGCGGTCCGCCACGCGTTGCTCGAGTTCGGTGTTGAACCGGCGCATCGCGTCCTTCGCCTGCTTCAGCGCCGTCACGTCCGTGTTGGTGCCAAACCACTGGATCACCTGGCCGGCCGCATCCTGCAACGGCTCCCCGCGCGTCAGAAAAGTACGGAAGCTTCCGTCGGCGGCGCGGAGGGGGAGATACATTTCGAACGGGGTGCCCGCGGCGATTGCGGCCGGCCATTGCACCATTACCTCCGGGAGCACCGCGGGATCGTGCACGCTCTGCCAGCCCCAGCCTTCCATTTCTTCCGGGGATTTTCCCGTGTATTCGAACCAGCGGCGGTTGTACCAGAAAATGAAGCCGTCGGCGCGGGCGATCCACGCCAGCTGGGACATGGAATTGGCCAGGGTCCGGAACCGGTCCTCGCTGGTCTGCAAGGCCACTTCCGCTTCCTTGCGCAGCGTGATGTCGAGATGGGTCCCGAGCATCCATTCGGCCTGCCCTCGGCGTTGAGCCGGACGGTTTCCACGGATTGGAGGGTACGGACAGCCGGACGGCCGGGCCGCCGGATACGGAATTCCCGCTGGCTCCTGCCGCGCCGGCGGATCGTGTCCTGCACGGTGGCTTCCTGTTGGGGCAAATCTTCCGGCACGACCAAATCCTGCCAGGTTGTGTAGGGCACCGATTCGTCCGCCGCCGGAGCGACACCGTAGATCCGAAACATCTGGGCATCCCACCGCAGCGTGTTCGTCAGAAGATTCCATTCCCCAATGCCCACGCCGGTCGCCTCGGTCGCCAGACGCATGCGATCGTCGCTGGCCCGCAGCTCGGCTCCACCTGCTTGCGCTCGGTGATATCCGCGCGGATGGCCAAATATTGCCGGGGTTGCCCCTCATCTCCGAGAAACGGCACGATCGTGGTGTCCACCGAGTAGAACGAGCCGTCCTGGGCCCGATCCTTGATTTCGCCGTGCCCCACGTGGCCGCGGGTGAGGGTCGTTCACAATGCGTGGATAAACTCCGGCGGGTGGTGGCCCGAGTTGATCAGGCGGTGGTCTTGGCCGACCAACTCGGCGCGCGTAGACTGGGAAATCGCGCAAAACTTATCGTTCACGGACCCGATCCGGCCGCGCGAATCGGTGATCGCCACGATGGCGTGCTCGTCGAGCGCGGTCTTCAGGTCGCCGTTATCCTTGAGCGATGCGACCAGCTGGTTCTGGCTGATCAGCAGCGTGGCGTTGGCCTGCTGGAGGCGATCTGCGGTGTCCGTCCGGAGCTCAAGCAGGCGCTGGGTTTCGCGATGTAGCAGCGCTTTGATCCGGTGCTGGGTCTCGCGGTAAAATAAAAAAGCGAACGCAAGGACGGCGAGCGCCGCCAGCAGGCCGACGGCGACGGCGATCGCGAACAGCCGGCGCATCTGGGCGAGAAACTGCGCATCGCGCCGGCCGGAGCCCGCTCGCTCAATCTGGATGCAGCCCGTGAACTCGGCCCGGATCGAATCCATCCACTGCTTGCCCTTTCGGCTGCTGACCGCGCTGATGACACCCGGCAGGTCTCCGCGGCGGCGCAGCTCGATGACCGCGGTCATCGAGCGCATTTTCTCCTCCAGTATCGGATTTACCGCGTTCAGCCGCTGGTGCGCCGCGTCGAGCTTGGTGAGTGGCAGCAATTCCCGCCGTTCTGCGGCGACCTTGTCCCGCACGGACAGATACGGGGCCAGGAAGGTCTCGTCGCCGGTGAGGCAGAAACCGCGTTGCCCGGTCTCCGCATCGCCCACGGCGCGCAGCAACTCTTCGGCGCGGTCGGTGAGGGTGATGACTCGCTGGTGTTCGGGGCGCGCGGTCTCCAGCTGACGCAAAACCCAAAAGGTTGCCGCGGTGCCCAGGGCGACGAGTAAAATGGTGCCGGCCAGCACGGCGCGATTTTACGATTGGTTCTCACGGGGCGAAGGCCGGAGGTGCGCCCGGGGACTGCCGCAGGTCACGCCCGCCCGGTCGTCGGGGGCGTCCGGGACAATCGGAGCTTCAGCTTCCGGGTGACGTGGACGAGGTCTTTGAAATCGATCGGTTTGATGAGGTGACTGTCGATCCCGAGCTTGAGGCACGTGACGATGGCCGGGGCACCGGTGGTCCCGCTGAGGGAGACCACGGAGAGATCGCGCGTGCGTTCATCCAGCTTGAGTTGCCGCAGAAGTTCGACGCCCGACATCCTCGGCAATTGGAGGTCCAGGAGAATCAGCAGCGGTTGGGTCGCGCCGCGTTTCAGATAGGCGCCCAAGCCCAACAGGTAGTTCCATGCTTCCTCGGCGCTGGAAACGACCCTGAGGGGATTGGCGATTCTCGCCCGCCGGAACGCGAGCTGCGCCAGTTCCGCGTCATTCGCACTGTCTTCGACCAAGAGGATTTCGCCAAGGGCGGTCAGTTCGTCGCCTGGGGTGATTTTTTTCATGCTTTTGTTGGGCCCCGTGGCGACTCGGGCCGTTGCGCGGCCAAGGTTGATCCGCGCTTCCAGCCAACGTTGGACGAACTCTTCGGCGAGTAAGGTCCCTGGGTCTGGAGAAGCAACGCATAAGAAACCGACCACGATTCGTTCGTCCGGTCACGGGGCGCGCTTACCGCTACGAATACCATCCGGTCCAAGGTGCCGCTGCCGGGTCGGGGCGGATGGCCCAACGGATCGTTTCCAGAGGGCGGCGCGGTCGCGCGAACAGGGAGGAGCCGGTGTGGGCCCTCGACCGCCGCAACCCCGCGAAATTCCTTGGGGGGGCCGGGGCGCGGAGGGTCAGGTCCGGATCTCCGTGATCTGTTTGGTCGCAATCCCGATGGGGCGGTCCAGCGGAACTCCGGCGCACCCGAGCAGCGTGGTGAGCAGGTCGCCCTGATTGCCGCGGACGTCCGGGAGGAACCGACCCGTGTGGATGGAGCCGCCGCCCTTTCCGGCGACGATAAAGGGCAGGTTCTCGCGGGCGTGCTTGTTGCCGTCCTCGAGACCGGAGCCCCACATCATGATGCAATTGTCGAGGAGGGTGCCGTCGCCTTCGCGGATGTTGTGCATGCGCCGGATCATGTAGGCGAACTGGGCGATGTTGAACGCGGTGATCGCGGCGACCTTCCGGACTTTTTCCGGATCATAACCGTGGTGGGTGTTGGAGTGGTGCGTATCCGAGAATCCGAGCTCGGGGTAGGAAACGCCGTTCGGCGTGGAGCCGATGTAGGTGCTGACGCGCGTGGTGTCGGTCTGGAACGCCAGGACGTTGAGGTCACACATGACCTGCATATACTCGCTGCGTTTGTCGCCGACGGGGATCTTGATCTCGATGGGCGGAGAATCGGCCGCGTGGCGGTTGCGCGTGCTGACGCCGGACTTTTCGAGGGCCGCCTCTTTTTGGCGAAACTCGATCGCGGCGATGCGCCGCTCCACCGCCCGCACGCCGTCCAGGTATTCGTCCAACTTGTGTTGGTCGCCCTGGGGCAACGTGCGGCGCAGGTCGCGGGCGCCGCCGAGGACCAAATCCAGCATCTTGCGATCGAGCGCGCTCGCCGGGGTGGTTTGGCCGGGTGCGCGGCGCTGGCCGGAGGAGTCCGGCAGGCCGAAGAGTCGGTTAAGCACGTTGCGGGGATTGGTCTCGGCGGGGACGGCCTGGGTGGCCGAGCGAAAACTGCAGTGCGAATAATACCCCTCGTTCAGGCCCTCCTGGTTTTCCTTGTGGGTCTGGGGCATGGTCGCCAATTCCAGCGAGGGCAACGACGTGAGCGGGCCGACGTAGTTCGCTGCGATTTGGTCCGCGGAAATCGAAATGTTGATCTGATTCCGGCGGTTCGCATCGGGCAGTGTGGGCGTGAGCCACGTCGACAATTCGAGGGCGTGCGGCGCGCCGTTGAACGGGGAAATCGGCACGCCCGAGATGCCCTTCATGAGCAGACATTGGTCGAGCACAGGGCGCAGCGCCTCCAGCGCCGGGGGCGGTGTCGTCCGGAAACTCTCCGGGCTTGCGGGCCAAAACTGCTCCCGGATGACCCCGTGCGGCATATACATGAAGCCGAGGCGGACCGGCGGCTTGACGGATTTCTTTCTGTCCGGCTCGGCCCAGCCCATGGTGTCGAGCAACGGCAGGGCGAGGGCGACACCGATGCCTTTCAAGCAGGTGCGGCGATCGATCAGGTGGGGCGAGCTCATGGGTCGGGGGAGGGCTAAGGGTGGACGCGACGCTGCGTGAAGGGGTAGCTGGTGACGATGGCGGTGATGAGACCTTGCAGGCGGTAGCCGTCCTTGGCGATGGTTTCCATCAGGCGGTCCACCACGATTTCGTCATAGCCTTCGAGCGGGCGGCAGAGGGCGTAGGCCAGGAGTCTTTCCGTGAGGTTGCGGGCGAGTTCCTCGTGTCGGGCGGCGATGATCGCCTTGAGTTCTCTGGGCGACGAAAAACGTTTTCCGCCGGGCAGCTCGCCGGCGGCGTCGATCGCCCCGCCCGCATCGTCGGAGTCGCGCCAGCGCCCGATGGCGTCGAAGTTTTCCAGGCCGAATCCGATCGGATCGAGGATTTTGTGGCAGTTGGTGCAGACGGAGTCCGTGCGGTGCAGTTCGGTGCGCTGGCGCAGGGTGAGGTTCGCGACCTGCGCGTCGTCCTGTTTTTCGAGGGCGGGGACGTTCGGCGGGGCGGGCGGGACGCGTTCGCCGAGCACCTGTTCGAGGACCCACACGCCGCGTTTGACGGCGCTGGTGCGGTGGGGAAACGAGGTCGTCGCCAGAATGCCCGGCATGCCGAGAACACCGCCGCGGTTCGCATCGGTCAGCTGCACCCGGCGCATGGCCGGGCCGGTGACGGTGTTTTCCAGACCGTAGATTTTCGCCAGCGGCCCGTTGAGGAAAGTGTAGTCGCTGTCGACGAAACCGACGACGCTCCGGTTGGTGCGCACGATGCTGTCGAAGAAGAGCCGCACCTCGTCATACATTGCGGCGCGCAGCTCACCGGTCATCTGCGGGAATTTGACCGGATCGAAGGTTTTACCGGCCAGTTCCCCGACGCCGAGCCACTGCGCCCCGAAACCATCGAACAGCGCGCGGGACCGCGGATCTTGGAGCAAACGCTGCACCTGCGCCTGCAGAACCGCGGGCTCGTGCAACGTGCCGCGGTCGGCCAAGCCTGCGAGCTCGGCGTCCGGCAGCGTGGCCCACAGCAGATAGGACAGCCGCGACGCGAGTTGATAGTCGTCCAGCGGCACGATGGCGGGACCCGCCGCAACCTCAGTGGCCGGGGTGATAAACAAGAACTGCGGGGAAACGAGCACCGCTTTGAGCATCAGGCCGAGGGCGGCGGGGTAGGCGAGGTGGTGGTCGCGGCCCAAATCGAAGACGCCCCCGAGCACGTCCAGCTCCGCCTCCGTGGGCGGGCGGCGATACGCGGCGCGGGCGAGTGAGCGGGCAACTTGGCGCGCGGCCGCGCGGGCATCGGCACCGGGCGCCGGGGGTTCACCGAAGAGCCGCCGTTGCACCGGAGTCGGCGGCATATCGCCGGGGGCCACGATGCGATCCACGACCTCGTGGGCGATGCCGAGATACTGTTCGGACTGGAGCGGTGACAGCGTATTGAGATAGCCCTCACCGAACACTTCATCCGGCAACCCGCGGGCGATCGCCGGATCGACGCCGAAGAGATCGTGCAGCGTGTTGCCGTATTCCGCCTTGGTCAGGCGACGGAGCACAAAGGGACCGGGGTCCTTCGGGCTGAGAAACTTGATCTGGCCAATCCAAGCGAGGAACGTCTGCCGCTCGGCGTCGGTGGGCTGTTTTGGCGCGTCTTCCGGCGGCATGTCGTGGGCCTTGACGTTGGCGAGGGCCTGCTTCCACCGCTGGCTGAAGGCTGCGTTGCCGGGGGCCTTGAGTGCGGGTTCGAAGTTGACCCCGCCCTTGGTTTTCCGGTTGCCGTGACAGTTCAGGCAATACGTGCGGACAAAAGGAGTGACTTGATCGCGGAAAGTCTTTTTCGCCTCAGCCTGGAGCGCGGAAAGGTCCCCGTCGTCGGCCGGCTCCGCTTTGGTGGGAAGCGACAAGCATGGCGCCAAGCCGAAAACGACCAGGGCCAGCACGCCGCGGGGCAAAGTTGTCGGTAGGGTCAGGCGGGGTCTCATGCTCGGTCCGGCCCACCCTCGTGAGTCGTCCGCCGCGGCTCAATGGGAATCGCCGCGGGCGGCCCGGGACTTTCGGTCGGGGGGATCGGCGGTTGCGGCCGTGGCGGTCGGGTGTGATCGGATCTGCCGTGGCCCACCCGGGTGCGGGGCTGAGCCGTTGGCTGCTCCTTGGGGGGAGGTGGCCGCGGGGCGCACTAGCGACCTAGGGCAGCGTGACCCGATCGCTCGGGTCGGTCAGTTCGCGCCACTCGGTGAGCCGATACGGGGTGTCGACCCCGCTGATCACCGCGGTACGGAGGGCGGTGTCGTAATGCAGCGCGGCGACGCTTTCGAAGTAGATATTCTTGGCCGACAGGGCGCCGTAAATCGGCAGGTTGTAGCCGGTGTTCCAGACGTGCAGAAAGGCGTTGGGCATGTAGACCACGCCGTAGAACGGAATAATCGGCCAGAACCAATTTTTGCCCGAAACATTGATGGTGTTCGTGCTGAGAATGACGCAACGAGTGGGGTCCAGGGTCAGATTCTGAATCCCGCCGGTCGTATCGCTGCCAATATCGAGCAAGCTGGATACGTGGATTTCGAGCGAAGCGGTGGGTTTGATCGGAACCGTGGGTGCGCCAATCACGATTTTACCCGAGCCCTGAATCCACCATTGGGCCGTGCTGGGCTGGACGTCGATGACCACGGGACCATCGATGTTCAGGATGTCCCCGGAGTTGATATCGAGCGTGGCAGAGGTCGCGTAATAATACTTTCCGTCGGCGGAAACGATGTCGCCCGCGCGCGGAAGCGTCACGGTGCCGGCCGGGTTCGACAACGAGTTGGGCGCGGTCACGGGCCTGATGTCGAACTGCGGGACATGCGGACTCCGGCTGACGCGAGTCAGATCGACCCGGGTGGCGGGAATCGTGGGCGCCGGCGTCGACGTGACGATGGCCGTGGCGGTAGCATAGTTCCAATTGGGGGAAAAGGGTGACGAGGAAGTCGAAGGGGCGGCCACGTAGCCATTGACCCTTGCCGTCAAGATGGAGACGGCGAGGCCCGACCGATTCTCACCGGCCAAGACGGCGGATGAACCGATATTGCCGCCGACGTTATACGCGCCCGTGACCGAATTATAGCTGTCCACCACGCCGCCGGAAGCCAGGTTCGTATAGGTGGTGGCGCCGGCGGCGTTGGGAAAGAGCGTGGCCGGCGCCAGGGTCGCGCGCAACTGGGTCTTGAGGGTGGTCGCATGGCGGTCGGGCAGCACGGCGACGCCCTCCGCGTAAATCACCGGGGCGCTGAGCCAGTAAGTGGGATTGGGCGGAAGCTGATTGGAGTGCGCCGAAATGCAGCGGTAGGGCATCCCGCCGGAAAAGATCACGTTATCCACGACGTAGGCGGTGAGCGCACTCTTCGGCAGGACGGCGGCAGGAACGTTCCAGTACGTGCTGTTGGGCGGAGCCTGGCTCACGTGGGCGACCTTGCAGGTGTAGGTGGTGCCCCCGAACAGGACAATGTTGCCGATGCGGTAGTTGGCGGCGGAATTCCAAGATTCCGGAGCGCTGGTCCAATAAGCGGTGTTGGCCGGGGACTCTTTGCTCGGGGGCGCGGCCTTGCACAGATACCAGACGCCCTGATGCCACACGAAATCGTTCACGGCATAAGTGGTCAGCACGTTCCACGGCGTCGCCTTTCTTGTGCCCAAGTAATGATCGACGCGGATATTGACCGCGGTGGTGATGCCGCTGGTGCCGTAGCGGCTGCTGGCGATGGAGAGGGATTTGGTGGCGGTGATGCCGGAGAGCGTCCAACTGCTGAACGCATTGGCGACCGCGGCCGCTGTCGCGTTGTCGTTGTACGCGCGCAGCGCCTGCTCGAGGCCCATCTCGGCCAGTTGGTAGCTCACGTCCTTTGCGTAGGAGCGATGGCCCAGCTTCATGGCGAGGTTGGTGACCGAGAGAAAACTCGCCCCCGCGATGGCCAGGACCGTCACGCAGGACAGTGCGACGAGGGTGACCGAGCCGGCTTTTTTCTGAGGACGCATCACGGGAGGAAGGCCTTGTTGCGAAGTGCCAACCTTGGCGACGCGACTTGGTAGATGCGGGTCAGCGTACCGTTGGTGGCGGTGCCGGACTGCGAGGTGAAAGCCACGGACATCTGTTTGATCCCCGGCAGATGGTTGACATAGCTTGTGTACGGATTGTTGGACGAATCGTAGTAGCTAAAGACACACGTGAGCAGGGAGCTATGCAACGTGAGGCCCGTGCCGGTGGTGACATCGATCCGCGCGAGCGACATGGCCGGGACGGCGTAGCCGCTGACCGTCACCGGTGACGCCGTGCTGTTGAAATAATAGGTGACATGCTTCGTGCCTCCCATGCTGCTGGGCACTGTGAGCGTGACCGACGAAGCGGTGGGACTGCCGAGTGCCGACGTCATTTGTACGTCTTGGGCAAAAGAGGCCAAGGTCCGCCTGCCCTGGGCTTCCAGGGTCGGCTGGTTCGTCGACCCGAACGCGACCGTCCGGGTGTAGGCGCGCGCCACAAAGACATAACTGGCGAGCACGGCATTCATGACGATCATCGATAGGCAGACGCCGATCATCAACTCGCTGAGCGTCCAGCCGGCGCGCCGGCTGGGGAATGGACTGCTCACGAGGACCGGTGGCTGAGGTGCAGGCCGTTTTTGCCGTACCACGCCGAATTCGTGCGGGTAAACGTGAACGAAAGCAGCGTGCCATCGGTTTTGCGACGACTCGTCCCCACGATCCAGGTCACGGTAAAATTGACCTCGCGGAGCAAACCGGGGATCGGATCGGGGCTCGTCACGGTGCGCGCGAGTGAAAAACGCACGAGGGCCGTGCTGCTCAGGTCGTCGCCCACGGCGAGCCTGGCCTGATCGAACTGACTGTCGACCGGAAGGCTGATCTTGGCCGTGGTCAGATCGTTGATGCCGGTGCTGCCGTTCGTCCACGGGGCGAGATACAGCTTCTTGATCTCGTGGCTGAGGATCTGGGTGGCGAGGGTCTGCCGTCGGGCATGATCCATCGTGTTGGCGGACACCGTGACCGCCTCCATCAGACCGATGAATCCCACCAGCAAGATAAACGACGCCAGCAACACTTCGACCATCGTGAAGCTGGCGGTGCGACGAGATCTGGGGAAATGAGTGATCAATGCGGGAGGTCACACAAATTGAAACGACCCCGAGGAGGCCGACGGGCTAAGGACCGACGGACAACGAACACCGGGCCCGCGGGCGCAGCGGGCGGCGAAAATGGAGCAACGCGGAAAAGGTGGCGCCACACCGCGGTGCTCGGCCGCTGCGCGCACCCGTTGGCCCCGGCCCACGCCCCCGACGCCCTTGGTGGCAACGGCGTCATCGCCGCACTCACCGCCCGCCCGCGAGTGGACGGGATACGCGACCCTGCGCGGCACCCGCCGCCGGAGGCCCGGCCGGAGACCTTGGCGGAGCCAGGCGGATTGGGCCGGCCCTTCGCCCGTCTCGGGGCCCGGGAAAACCGGCGGGACGGCGGCGCGATTACGGTTCCCGTGGAAAGGAGCAGGGTTTTTTTTCATCACGTAACTCACGCTGCTCGGCCTCATTTGAGACAAAATATATCGTCCGATTCCCGACCTTACAATCGGGTGAACCTTGATCCGGGTATCGTGGATTCTGCGATATCCTGGACGCACGCTGGGCCGGCACGCTGCAGCCCGGCCAATGCCGGCGGAGCCGATGCGTCGGGGGGCGGCGGCCCAGGCCCGGCGAGCGCGTGATACCCGCGCCCTCTGGCAAGTCCGGGAGACGACCGACTCGCTCTGCCTTGCGACGTTGGGCGATTTTCGAGGGGGCGAACCCGCCATCGGAGATGAGAACCAGGCCCCATGGGCCACGAAGTCAGTTCCCGGCTGCCCACGTATAGGAAATTTCCATCGACTCCGTGCTTGAGGCAGGCGGCCCTGGAGAAAAGGGAGGCGAGCCCACAGGGACGGTCACCCGCTTTGGGCCGCTCGGCCGAAAGCCTGCCCGCCCCCCGCACCGTCACCGTCCGCGCCACCACGCGGCGGCGGCGGCCACGCCCTCGGCGTCAGTGCGGACCGGCGCGCACCTGAGCTGCGCCCGCACTCCAGGCACGAACGGCGTCAGGCTTGGAGGTTTGGGGTTAATGCAAGTTTTGGCTCAAGGCCAAACCGCGAGTGTCGGGTGGCGCATCTTTCACTCGACCCAGCCGGCTGCGCCGAGGATCCACGCGGCGCGCTCGGGGCCACGCTGAGGCAGGCAGCAAAGGCCGCGGAAGGAGGCGCTGCACGACCCAGGCCAGAGCCCCGGAGTTCGGAGGGAGTGGATCGCCGATCGTCCTTTCACCGGCGTCCTCCCTGCCTATCTGTGTCTGCGGTTATCCGTTCCATGCCCGATTGAGTTTCAAGTGCCGCCCGAGGCATGCCCGCAATGCCCCCCCCAAAGTGTTCCTGCGCTGGCGCGGACGCCCCGGCAATCCAGCTGGATCGCCCCGGCGCGCTCCGCCCATCTCGCCGGGAAAAAATCCACTCCACCACTACCGCGGTGCGGCTCATTCCCGCTCGCTTTCGAGAGGAGATTCACGCGATTTGCAGGAGCCCGCTTGCAGGCGATGGCTGCGAGCTGAACCGCCTGCATGCAGGCTCCTGCCTTCCGGCCGATTAGTCTCAACTTGATCGCGAATTGGAATCAGAAGGTGCCTTTGAGGCCGAGGGTCCAGAGGGAGCCGAACTCGGCGCGCTGGCGGAAATGGGCTTCGGCGGGGGTCGTGGGGCCGTGGATTTCCACGTCGTCGGTCGGGTCGTTGATGTTGCGGAGATTCGCGAAGAGCGAGAGGCGGCGCGTGAGGGAATACTCGCCGGTGAGGTCGATGTAGCTGCGTTTGCTGCCCCACGTGTAGGTGCCCGGCTCGATGCCGCGACCGGTGACGATACCGCGACGCTGGCGGCCGAGGTAGTTCCAGTTGAGGCGGACGTTGTAGCGCTCGCGCGAGAGGCTGATGCCCCAGCTGCCGGTGCGCGGGATGTAGCCGTTGAAATTGGTGGCGGCATCGCCGATCACGCGTTGGGCGCTGCCGTTGGCGAAGATCTGCACGCCGCGCGCCCAGCGGGGGAGAAAGGTCAGCGCCTGGCGGTAGTTCACATCGATGCCGGTCATGCGCACGGAGGTCTGAAGGTTTTCCTGGGTGGCGACGGTGAAGGGATCGTAGAGCACGGGGTCGAGCCCGTAGAGCGCGAGGAATTCCGGCGTGGCGTCAAAGGTCGTCTGGCCGAAGAAATTCCGGATGTCGCGGCGGAACGCACCGACGGAGATCTGGCCCACGCGCTCAAAATAATATTCGAGCGAGACCTTCGTGGATTTGGCTGTCCACGGCTTGATGCCGGCGTTGTTGACGGTGATGCGGTTGGTCAAGGCATCCGCGGGCGCTTCGAGGTTCGGCAAGGTGACGCCGCCGGAGTATTGGGTGAAGGCGGGCCGGCCGACGGAGGTGTAGGTGGCGGCGCGGACGATCAGGTTTTCGCGGAGATTGTAGCCGGCGTTGAGGCTGGGGAACCAGCGGAGGTATTCCTTCTCCACCTTCGTCGCGCGGTCGAGGAGCGTGAGCTGCGAGAGGGCGAGGGCGTTGGCCGGGGTGGCGGGAAAAATGAGGGCGGGCGTGCGCGCGTTGGGATTGGCGGGCGTGGGGGCGGCGACCGTGACGACGCGGCCGGCGGCGTCGCGCTGAAAGTTGCGCGTTGGATCGCTGAGTGATCCGCTGGCGGTGATGTTGGTCTGCTCGGCGCGCACGCCGCCGGTGAGCTTCAGGCGGCGGTCGAGGAATTGCGCGTCGGCACGGAGATAGGCGGACGAGATGATCTCTTTGGAGAGGCGGGAGGCATTGACCTCGGCGCGGTAGCGCGCGTTTTCGTCGGACGTGAACCACGCCGGGTTGGCGCGATAGACGTCGAGCACGGTCTCGTTGCTGACCCACTGGACGCGCGGCACGCCAAACAAGCCGGCGCGCTGGTAGTAGAAATTGTCGTAGACGGCCGCGGCGCTGTCGTCACTGCCGAGGGGCGTGGTCGAGGCGCGACCGTCGGGACCGACGAAGTTGACGGCGAGGTTTTGCGTGCGGTTGTCACTGCGGGACGAGCGGGCATCGAGACCGCCCTTGAGCGTGAGCGGAAAGCCCGGATTGAAATCGCGGCGGATATTGGCGTAGGCGGTGTTCTGGACGTTGCGCGAGCGTTGCGGGCTGGCGCCGGCGGTGCTGAGCGCGTAGGTGGCAATGTTGAACGGATCGACGGCTGCGCCGGTCGCGCCGTCGGTCACCGTGATGGTATTGGGGCGCAGGTAGAAATTGTCGGCGAAGGAAACCGTGACGCCCGTGCGGCGCGCGAGGGTGCTGGCGAAGCGGCCCTTGTCCACGCTGCGAAACTCGTTTTGCGCGTGGGAGGAGCCGAGGCCGGTTTCCATTTTCCAGAGCGGGCCGTCGTGCCGCCAGGAAAGCGTGGGCATGAAGGTGCGTGAGTAGCGGTGGTTGCCGCCGTTGGAGAGCCGCACCTCGCCGGCGCCGGTCGTGCCGCGGGTGAACGCCGGGGAAAAATTTCCCGCGCCCGTGCCACCGACCGAGAACGTGATCGAGCGCTGGTTGAAGTCGGTGTGGAACGTGCCGGATTGGAGCGAAAACGAGAACCGATCGGTCGGGCTGAGTTTGTAGTCCACGGTGGTGGCGAAGGAGGTGCGGTCGGCGATCTTGGATTCGATGCGGACGAGAAAATCGCTGCGGTAGGGGCGGTCCGGCGTGGTGTCGGGGAAGGTCGTGCCGTTGGTCGCGGTGCCGGCGCCGCGCCAGGTATTCTGCAGGAGCGGGCCCTCGACGTATTGGGTGGAGGCGCCGGCGGAAACGGTGAAGCCGAAGCGTTTGTTTACCGGCACGATCCAGGAAAACTCGAAGCCGGGGCGGACCTTCCAGGTGGGCTCGCGCGCGGGGCCCTCGGTGCGGCCCTCGAGGGAACTGTCGCGCGCGGCGAGGTAGACGGAGCCGTTGAAGATCGGCCGTGAACGCTCGAAGGCGGAGCGCGGGATCATGTTGACCGAGCCGGCGAGGGCCGAGCCGGGCGTCTCGGGCGTCGGCGAGTAGACGGCCTCGATGCGGGAGAGATTGTTGATCGAGATGGCGTTGAGCTCGACGTTGCGGCCCGCGCCGGAGACCTCGGACGATGCGAGCGCGAAGCCGCCGATGGTCACGGGCACATTGGCCGACGAGACGCCGTTCATCGAAATTTCCCGCGGGTCGCCGCCCCGATAATCCATCGTGATTCCGGGAAGCATTTTGAGGAATTCGCCGATATTGCCGTCGGGCACGACGCCGAATTCGTCGGCGGCGACGACGGTGACGATGTTGGCGGCGAAGCGTTGTTCGTTGATGGCGATGGCCGCGCCGTCCATCTCGCGCGAGGCGGAGGTGACGAACGAGTCGAGTTTCACGACCTCGCCGGCAGGAGCGCGGCGCGGGGCGCGGCCGAGTTCGAAGTCGCGCTCGAGCGTCTGGCCGGCGGCGACGGTGACCGGGGTGCGGAGAGGGTCGAGGCCGGTGAAGAAGATTTCGAGGACGATCTCGCCGGCGGGCACGGAGGAGAGGCGGAAGGTGCCGGTCTCGTCGGTGAGGACAACGAGGTTGGTGCCGCGGACGGCCACGCGGGCGTTGTTCACGTATTGGCCGGTATCGGTGTTTTGGACGCGACCGGTGATGAAGCCGGTGGGTTCGGCGGCGGGCGCAACGGCCAGCAGGGACGCGAAGAAGCAAAGGAGGGCGGTGAAACGGGACGAGCTCATGGTGGGGTTGGGTGATTGGTTTCTGCCGCCCCCGCGGCGGAAACAGAAGAAGAAACTGCGGCTGGCAGGCTGTGGCCGATACGCGGCCGCAGCGAAGGGGAAGATCAAAAACGAAACGGACTCAAGGTGCGACAAGTGTACGCGGACGATCAATCTTTGAGAAAGTTCGTGTATGATTTTTTTGTCACAGAGGGCACGGAGGATGCACGGAGGACACAGAGCGGGCACACCGGCAGAAAGTTCGGTGGCCTTACTCCGTGTCCTCCGGGCCAAAGATTGGCTTCGGTTGCGGCGACGACGCGCGGTCGCGCAATTTCTTCGAATGGCGAAGACCCATTTGAGCGCACGAAATTATGCAGCGATTGATAGGGCGGCGCGGCTCAGAACACGCCCTTGAGCCCGAACGTGTAGAACGTGCCGACGCGCGTGTCCGAGGTCAGGTAGCTGGGATCGATCTGGTAGCGGTATTCGGCGATGTTGAAGAGGTTTCTTACCTGGAAAAAAAGGCCGGTGCGCGCGGTGAGTTGGTAGCCGCCGTTGAGGTCGATCATCGTGCGGGCTTTGCGGTAGCTGATGACGCCGGTGGTGGAGAACGGCGTGGCGTCGGTCCACTTGCCGGCGACGCCGAAGGTGAGGCCGCGGTGGCGGTAGCTCAGCGTTCCGCCGATCATGTGGGGCGTCATCGCGGCGCGACGTGCGCTGGCGTAGGTGCGCGTGTAGCTGGCGGAGGCGTTGAGGCCCTTGAGCAGGCCGGGGAGGAAAGAGAGCGCCTGGCTGTATTCGATCGTGCCGCCGCGGACGCGCAGGCTGCCGGGGCGGTTGCCGGTGGAGACGAAGCGGTAGGTGGAGTAGAGCGGATCGTCTTCGAAGCCGAAGGCCGAGGCGGGAAACTCCTGCGACGTGACGCTGTCGGAGATGTCGTTTTGGAAGAGGGTGAGCGCGAGGTTGCCGACGGGCTCGAAGTAGTAGGCGAGGCGGCCGGAGAAATTCCGGGAGCGCTCGGGCAGCAGGTCGGGGTTGGGGACGTTGGCGACGAGGGTGGACTCGTTGAACTCGAGGACGCCGCCGAGGTTGCCGAGGGCGGGCCGGGAGAGGGTGGAGCTGTAGCCGAGGTGGGCCTGGAAGTTTTCGCTCAGGTGGAGTTTGGCGCTGACGGAGGGGAAGAGATTGTCGTAGGCGGAGGTGCGCACGACTTTCGGCAGGCTCATGAACTGGTAGCTGAGGCCCTCGACCGTGGTGGCGCGGCCGGTGGCGGGCGTGACGACGAAGCCCGCGGTGCGCACGGCGGCGGCGCTGCGCTGCTGGAATTCGCGGATCGCGATTTCGTTTTCCTCCCAACGCAGGCCGCCTTGGAGCTGCACGCGGCCGAGGCGGACGTTGGCGAGACCGAAGCCGGCGAGGCGCGTCTCCTTGATGTAACTCGTGTTGTTGATGTAGGCGGTGTAGAAATTCGCCGGTGTCGCGAGGTCGGTGAACAGCGCGGGTTGCTCACGGAAGAGCGTCGCGATCCCGGGGCGGTTCGGAAACACGGGCGGCGAGCCGGAGAGCGAGGTGACGTTGAGGCCGTTCTCGAGGCGCCAGCGGTTGTCGGGGAAGGCGAGGGGGGCGAAGCTTCCCGTCGGGCCGCCGCCGGGGCCGTCGTAGCGCCAGGTGAGCGCGGCGTTGGGGTTGCGGAAGCGGTGGTAGTCCTCGGTGGCCTTGGCGCCGAATTTGAGCCACGTGGGCAGGCGCCACGGCGCGTTCCAACGGACGTTGGCCTGGCCCTGGTAGACCTCCTGCTCGGAGAAGCGCGCATCATCGGCGAGGCGCGGATTGGTGAAGTTCGCCAGGTCGCTGAGGTCGCGGCCGGCGGTCTGCATGATTTGCCAATCGACGTCGTTGAGGGCGGAGCGGCGGAGCTGGAGCGTGAGGCCGGTGAGCGCGGCGGTGGTGAGGGTCTGCGGGCCGACGCGGGGGAGGGCGACGTATTGGTTGGTCGAGATGGTGTAGTGCAGGCCGCCGTCCACCAGCCAGGCCCCGCGGCGAAATTCGAACT
Source organism: Opitutaceae bacterium (assembly GCA_044358025.1). Lineage (GTDB taxonomy): Bacteria > Verrucomicrobiota > Verrucomicrobiia > Opitutales > Opitutaceae > GAS368. Next base: position 31,144 of record JBIKOK010000004.1, on the reverse strand, counting down.
TGGGCGTGACCGTGCGGGTCTGCGCGTATTTGTGCTCGTGGTTGGTGGAGAGCGCGACCTGGGCGTTGTTGAACGTGAAGTGATTCAGCCCGTCGCCGGTGACTGTGGCGCGCCCACCCGGCACGCTGAACGCGGCGGAGCGGCTGTCGATGAAGGCATCGAAGTAATTATACATCGCACTGAGGGAGAGGGCGAGCGAGGGGGTGGCCTTCCAGTCGAGCGTGAGCGAAGGCGTGAAGCGCTCGGTGAAGCGCGGGTTGGTGATCGCGGTGACGTTGGTGAGGACGCGCGGGCGCGGGTCGGTCGGGGTGGTCGCGGCGTTGTAGGTGTGGTCGACGCGGCTCTGGACGACGTATTGGTTGGACTCGCTGAGGTTGAACACGAGGCCGAGGCGGTTGCGGAAAAACACGTCGGAATACTCGAGGATGGCGCCGGGGCGGAATTTGGGGGTGCGCACGTCGCTCGGGCCGTAGGTGCGGCGCCAGTCGAAGCGTTCGCCGTTGGCCATGACGTTGACCTGCCACGAGAGGCGGCGGCCCTTGCGCTCGAAGGCGCGCTTCGTCTTGAGATTGATCGTGCCCGCGGGCGCGTCGGCGTCCTGGTCGGCGCCGGTGGTGTAGTTGACCTCGATGCGATCGAGGCTGTTGACGGAGACCTGGTCGAAGCTGAAGGAGCGCGCGCCGCCGCCGAGGGCTTGCGAGCCGTCGGCGCTGGCGAGCGTCATGCCGTCGACGCTTACGCCGACGTATTGGGGATCGAGTCCGCGGAGGCGCGGGCCGCGGGCATCGGGGCCGACGTAGTCGACGTCGACGCCGGGGACGTTTTTCAGGAATTCGCCGACGCTGCCCTCGGCGACGTCACCAAAAACGTCCGACGAGAGGCTGTTGGAGAGATTCATCGAGCGGCGCTGTTCCATGAGGGCCTTGGCGTTGCCCTCGCGTTCGGAGCGGACGACGAAGGCGTCGAGTTTCTGCACGCTGGCGCCCGGGGCGGTGGCGGTCTCGGCCACGAGTGAGGTCAGTTCGAAGTCACGCCGTGCGGTGGCCTCGGAGTCGACGGTGAGGGTGGTGCGTTCGGTGCGCAGTCCGGTGTAGGTGACGGTGAGGGTGTGCGTGCCGGCGGGGACGTTGGCGAGGCGGTAGGAACCGTCGCGCTCGGTGGTGGTGGTGAGAGCGGTGCCGGCGATGCGCACCTCGGCGTTGGCGAGGTATTCGCCGCGGGCGGAGTGGAGGACGGAGCCGGTGATGGTGGCGGCGCGCGCGGTCGTGAGGAGGAGAGCGAGCGCGAGCAGCGCGGTGGAGTGCTGCAGGATCGGGAGGCCGGCGCGAGGTGTAGGGGGCATGGGCGGGGTGGGGGGGACCGGATCTTCGCGCGACGGTGCGGCGAGGCAAGCGCCGCGCGCAGGGCGGCGAAAATGCGTGCGGTAAGAGCACGCTTGCGCGGGATCGCTGGGGATGGTGCGGGATTTCGGGCCCCTGCCACGAAATCGCCCGCGAGCGGGCCCCTCTCTTCCGAGTCGGCGGCTCAGTAGTCCGCGCCGCTCAGGCTGCGCTCGACGGAGCGTTGCCAGCCCTGCAGCTCGTCGGTCATGCGACGCACGATGTCGGGATGCGCGGCGGCGATGTCCTTGGTTTCCTTGGGATCGGCGAGGAGGTCGAAGAGCTCCGTGCGCTGACCGCGTTTGTCGCGGCGCGATTCGCCAAGGAGGAGTTTGTAGCGGTTGTCCGTCCACGCGGCATCGCCGCCGAAGTCGGCGGTCTTGGCGACCGGGTGTTTGTAGTTTTGAAAGAGAATATTCGCCTGCTTCGTCGTCGGTGTGGTGCCGCGCGAGACGTCCTCGGGCAGCCAGCGGCCGTTTTTGTTTTCGCCCTGTGAGGCGTAACGCCAAAAACCGATCGGCGAGGGGCGCTCGGTCATCGTGCCGTCGACGAGCAGGCGGCGCAGGCTGATGCCGTCGAGCGGGCGCGAGGGCGCGGGATGTTTCACGCCGACGAGATCCAGCACGGTCGGCAGAAAATCCGAGGTGACGACGGGGACGGACGACGCGCGAGGGGTCTTGATGACCGCGGGCCACTCGACGAGGCCGGGCACGCGCAGGCCACCCTCGTAGACCTCGCCCTTGCGGCCGCGCCAGCCGCCGCTGAACGAGTCGGCCTCCTTCGCGATGGGGCTGCCGTTGTCGGAGTTGAACCAAAGGAGCGTGTTGTCGGCGAGGCCGAGCTCGCGCAGCGCGGCGCGGAGGGATCCGATGGCGCGGTCCATTGCCGTAATTTCGGCGAAGCGGGCACGCATCTCGGGGTTGGGGTGCGCGGCGTAGCGCGCGATGTCCTCCGGCAGCCCGGAGTAAGGGCCGTGCGGTGAGCCGAACCAGACGACGAGGAAGAACGGCTTCTGCTCCCGTGCGGCCCGCCCGCGCCGGAGAAAATCGATCGCGGCATCGACGACGACGACGGAGCTCTCGCCCGGCACGATCTGCGGGGGCGCGCCGTTGCGCGAAAGCGGCGGGTTCATTTCGAAAAAATTGTCGTGAGATAGAAACTCGTCGAAGCCCATGCGGCCGGGGTTGAGGGGCGATTCCTTTTTCACGGCGCCGAGGTGCCACTTCCCGAAGTGGCCGGTGCGGTAGCCGGCATCCTTCAGGATGCGTGCGACGGTGATTTCCTCGGGGCGGGTCGACATGTTGGGCGAGAAGGCGCCGGAGCGGTTCGCGTGGCGGCCGGTCATCACGCTCGCGCGCGTGGGCGAGCAGACCGGCGACGCGGCGTAGAACCGGTCAAGGCGCAGCGCGGTGCGCGCGAGTTCGTCGAGCACGGGCGTGTGGAGCTGCGGGTGGCCGTTGTAACCGGTTTCGCCCCAGCCGAGGTCGTCGGCCATGACGTGGATAATGTTGGGACGCGCGGGAGCGGCGGCGGAGAGGGACGCGGCGAACAGGAACGCGAGGAATGAAATCGTGGTGCGCATGGGAGATACGAGCGGAGTTGGGCGTTAGCTTGGAAATTTCATGGAGATGATTCCCGCAGATTCAGGATTCCGCAGATTATCCTCTGTGGCATCCTGAATCTGCGGGAAAATCCGTGATTGGCCGCGCGAACGGGGTGCGGCCTTCCTCAGAGGAGTGGGCGAAATATTCGGGTTAGGGCCGCAGGTCGCGGACGCCGTTTTTCAGGGCCATGAGTTGTTTGACCTCGGCGTCGGTGAGCGCGCGGTCGAAGACGGCGAGGTCGTCGAGGTGGCCGACGTAGGCGGCGCCGAGCACGAGGTTGGCGGCGTCGGCCTTCCAGTCGAAGGTAAGATCCCAGTTTTCGATCGTGCCCTGGAGCTTCCCGTTGAGCCAAAGGCGGCCGGTGGGTTTGGCGGATTTATCGTTGATTTTCTCCAGGGTGAAGACGGCGTGCGTCCACGCTTCGCGGGAGAACGGGGCGCCGGCGACCTGCACCATCGGGCGCCGCTCGAAGGGTAGCGCGCCCCAACCGACGTTCTGCGGGTCCCAGATTGATTGGAGCGGACGGATGGCGAAGCGGAAGAAGCGCGGCGTCTCGTCCTTCGACCATTCGAGGAAGATGAAGCCCTTCTTGCCGTCGTCGCCAACGATTTGGACGGGGTCGCAGTAACCGGGCTCGAGATCCCTGTCGGGGTCGAGGCGGAGCCAGACGGAGACGGTGGCGGACCAGCTCGTGGCGTTGTAGCCGAGCACGCCGCCGTCTTTGAAGAGCGGGCGGGTGTTGCCCTTTTTCGGGAAATGGAGCGCGCCGCCGAAGCGGCCGGCGCCCGGGACGAGTTTGAGTTCGTCGTTGAGCGTGGCAGGCCCGAGGCCGGCCCTGGTGCGGACGTAGGCGGTTTTTTCGCCGCGCGAGAAATCGGCGTCGAGGCCGGTGTCGAACGAGGCGTGAAACGTGAGGGCGCGGGCGAGGGCGGAGTTGGGTTGAGCGACTGCGGCGGTCGTGAATGAGGCGGCGAAGCAGGCGAATGGGACGAGAAGGCGGCGAGGTTTCATTGGACGGAGGGGAATACCGGACGGACTCAACGCTTCGATGCGGTGAGCGTTGCGATGAGGTAGTCTTGCGTGGTCGCGTGCTTCACCTCCGGCGCGCCGGGATAGACGAGCTCGCAGACGACGCCGTTGGCGCGGCAGTGCTCCTGGAGCTTTACGCCGAAGTTTGACGTGTGCGTCGGATCTTTCTGCGGCTCCCCGAGGGCGGGTGCGACGGTGTAAGAAAGATAGACCGGCGGATCATCCCGGGTGACGAGGGCGTAGGGCGAATATTCGGCGATCCAGGGGAGGATGGTGGCGCGTTGCGCGAGGAAGTTGTCGAACTTGCCGAGGCCGAAGGCGTGGCCGCCGTAGGTGCTGTTGGGCGTCCAGTCCTTCATTTGCTGCGGGTCGAGCGTGGTCTGTGCGCCGTTGACGGCGGCGCCGAGGAGACGGGTGGATTCGCGCGCGATGGGATCGGCGCTGGCGGGGTCGGCCAGGTCCGGGTGGAACGCGAGCCAGAGGGAAGTGCACGCGCCGGCGGACCCGCCGCTGGCGGCGATGCGGGTCTTGTCGAGGTTCCACGCGGTGGCTTGGCTGCGGATGAACTGCAGCGCGCGCGCGGCGTCGTGGAGCGGGCCCTTCACGGGTGGCACGACCTGGTCGGCGGTGGCCTCGGCGATGAAGCGATATTCGACCGATGCGACCGAGATACCGCGCTTGAGCATTTCCGGCAGCATGGCGGAGAGACCGCTGAGGCGGCCGCCGTTTTGCCAACCGCCGCCGTGAATGAAGAGCAGCAGAGGGGTGGGCGCGGCGGACTCGGCTCGCCAGAAATGGATGAGCTGCTTCGGGTGCGGGCCGTAGGCGACGTCGAAGTGCGTGGGGTTGGGCAGCGGCGGGGTGGCGAGTTCGCGTTGCGCCTCGTCGGCCGGGATGTCGCGCACGTAGATGGCGCGCCAGCGAATCTCGCCGCCGTGCGTCTGGAGCATGAAGGGCCCGCGCGCGGGGAACGGCTTTCCCTTCTCGAAATAGTTTTCCATCGGTGCGCCCTCGACGACGAGGCGGGTGTTGAGCGTCACCCACACCCGTGCGCCAATTTGGCGGATCCGCAGGGTGTTCCATTGGCCGAACGGTTTGTCGGCGGCCATGATCGGATCGCGGCCGAGGGTTTTGGGCGGGTTGTTGAAGAGTCCGCCGGAGCCGAGGTGCGGCCGTCGGTCGGGTTTCTTGGGGTCGAAGACTTGGTTCTTGTCCCAGATCTGCACCTGCGGCTGGCCGCGGAGGTAGAGGCCGCTGTCGGCTTTTGGGACGGTCTTGTAGTCGATGAGCAGCTCGTAGTCGCCGAACTCCTCGGCGGTGGTGGCGTAGGGGCCGGTGCCGGGGTTGACGAGCTCGCCGTTTTCGACGCGCCAATGTTGCGCGAACTCGGTGCGCATCTCGGCGAGTTTGGCGTCGCGTTTCTCGCCCGTGAGTTTGGCGACGTCGTGCGGGTTGAGGCCGTGCCAGCCGGTGAGGTCCTTGCCGTTGAAGAGGGCGCGGAAACCGGCGGGCGGCTTGGGCTCGGCGGCGCGGAGGACGGTGAGCGTCGCGACGGCGACGAGGGTGAGGAGGAGGCGCGTGACGAACCGTAGCGGGGAGGCGAACGAGAGAATAGCGAGGTGCATGGAGTGTTGGGTCGGGGGATGCGCCGGGGGGACGCGCAGAGGAAAACGGGACCAGGTGGATTCGCACCCAAGGGCGCAGCGCAGTCAAGGGGGCGACAAGTGGAGGACGGTGTCGATCTGCGCGGAGCGGCGGGCGTGGTCGGCGGTGGCGGCGGGGGAGGCGAGGTCGAGGTCGAAGGTGGGGATCATGGCTTTCAGGCGGGCGTGGCCCTCGCTCGTGCGGAGATTTTCCGGGAAACAGGTTTGGATGATTTGCAGCGCGATGGAGGCGGAGACGGACGCGCCGGGTGAGGCGCCGAGCAGGGCGGCGAGCGAGCCGTCGGGGGCGGTGACGACTTCGGTGCCGAAGGAGAGGCGCCCGGCGTCGGATTTTTTCAGGGCTTGCACGCGGATGCCGGCGTCGACGAGGCGCCAATCGGCGGAGTCGGCTTCGGGGTAGAAGACACGGAGGGCGCGGAGGCGGGTATCCATGCTTTGGAGGGCCTGTTGGACGAGGAAGCGGACGAGGACGCGGTTGTGCAGGCCGGTGCGGAGGAGGGTGGCGAGGTTATCGGGGCGGAGGGACGCCGGGAGGTCCGTGAGGCGGCCGGTGCGATGGAGGAACTGGGTCGTCCACGTGGCGAAGGGGCCGAAGAGCAGGACGCGTTGGCCGTGCAGGTGGCGGACGTCGAGGTGCGGGCCGCCGAGGGCGCCAGAGTCGGGTGGGGGCGCGCCGTAGACCTTGGCGAAGTGGCGGGCGACGACGGCGGGGTTTTCACAGAGGATCCATTGGCCGGCGATGGGGAAGGCCGCGAGGCCGTGCGCGACGGGCAGGCCGCTGGACTGGAGGAGCGGCAACGTCCCACCACCGGCGCCGATGAAAACAAAGCGAGAGCGGGCGGGGTGCGATTCGCCCGAGGCGGTGTCACGCACCGTGAGTTCCCAGTCGGGGCCGGAACGGCGCAGGTGCGTGACGCGCTGGCCGGTGACGACGCGGCAATTTTCCTGCGTGCCAAGCCACGTAAGGAGTTGGCGGGAGAGCTCGCCGAAATTTACATCGGTGCCGGCGTCGATTTTGGTGGCGGCGATGGGCTCAGCGGTACGCCCGTCGATGAGCAGGGGCGTCCACTGACGGATGACGGCGGGGTCGGCCGTGAATGCCATGGTGCGGAAGAACGGATGCGCCGACAGCGCGGCGTGACGAGCCCGGAGGAAGGCGATTTGCGCGGCGCCGCGGACAAAGCTGAGATGCGGGACGGCGCGAATGAAATCGGCGGGGCGCGGGGCGAGTCCGTGGGCGACCGCGTAGCTCCAGAACTGGCGCGACTGTTCGAAGCGGGCAAAAATCTCGATCGCCTTGGTGACGTCGACGGGCGCGCCGGGGGTGGCGGGCGGCGGCGTGTAGTTGAGTTCGCAAAGGCCGGCGTGACCGGTGCCGGCGTTGTTCCAGCCGTCGGAGCTTTCGCGGGCGAGTTCGGCGGCGGCTTCGTAGACGTGGATCGAGAGGTGCGGGTCGAGCCGCTTGAGCATGACGCCGAGATGGGCGGACATGATGCCGCCGCCGATGAGGAGGATGTCGGGGGCGGCGGGGGCGGGCATGGGAGGCGGCGTGGAAGGGAAGGACCGAGGGCCAAGGACGAATGACCAAAGACCCATGACCAAGGCCTAATGTCTAATGACGAATGGCTGGTGATGGAGGGCGAGCGGGGACTGAGGGGGGGGGGAGAATGTTTAGCAGGTGGCGAATCGCCTGATGCCACCGGGTGTGGGGTCGGTTCTTTGTGCTTTGGGGTTCAGATCGGGGTGCTTTGCTCAAGGGAGCCCAGAGTGGAGGTAGGAAGATTGGGTTGGTAGGAAGATTTTCCGAACCGTAGAAAACCAATCTTCGCTGCTGCGTTCGTCGGTCCCGTTTCATCTACCCGGACGAACGGATCTCAAACGAAGGGGATCAACCCGAGCACCGATGAGGCCTGGTTTTTCTTTGGGCAAATATTCCGACCAAGCGAATTTCCCGAGCGAAACATGCGGTGCGGTTTTCAGCCGTTGAACGTAGCCGCCGACGTGAGGAGGCGGAATGCGCGGTGAAACGCGTTCGCCTGCCTTGTGATCTCGGCAGCTACTATTTGGACTGTCATGGCGAGGAGCGAAGCGGCGTAGCTATCCAGCTGGATCGCCACGGCGCGCGGCGCGCACCTCGCGAGGGCAAAAGTCGGCTACACGCTAGCCGGCGGTTCAGTTCTTTTTCTTGCCGGCTTTCGGCGCGCCAAACGTGAGTGCGCCCTTGGGGTCCATTTTTGCGAGGTCGGCGGACGTCGGGCTGCCGCCGAACTGGCGGTAGTAAATTTCCTGGAAGGGATTGATCGCGGGCCCCATCGCTTTTTCGTTCACCATCAGCGGCAGGCACTCGGACCACCACTGGTCGAACGCGGCGCCGAGTTCCTTCACCACCTCGGGGTGCTGCGCGAAGACGTTGTTTTTTTGGCCGTAGTCGACGCTGAGGTCGAAGAGCTGCCAATTCGGCGTGCGGCCGCCGTTCTCGCTGACCATCGCCCAGCGGGTGTTGCGCACGGCGGCGACCTTGAATTTCGCCTCGTTGGGATCGCTGAGTTTCGGCCAGCGGCCCTGGTGGGTGAATTGGTAGCGGTCGGGCAATTTGGCGGCGGGATTTTGGAGCACGGGCACGAGGCTGCGGCCCTCGATTTGGGACTGCGCGACGGCGGCCGGGACTTTGGCTCCGGCGATCGCGGCGAGCGTGGGGAAAAAATCGATGTGGGCGGAGAGCACGCCGCAATCGGCGGGTTGGAGCGTGCCGGGCCAGCGCCAGAACGAATTCGCGCGGGTGCCGCCGAGCCAGGCGGTGCCCTTTTGCCCGCGCATGTCGGCGTTGAACACCTTCACGCCGGCGGTGCCGCCGTTGTCGTTCATGAAAATGACGAGGGTGTTTTGGGCGATGCCCCACTCGTCGAGTTTGGCGAGGAGCCGGCCGATGTTTTGGTCGATATTGTGGATCATGCCGAAGAAGTTTTCGGTCGCGGGCTCAAGACCTTTGCCCTCGTAGAGCGCGCGGTCTTCGGGGCGAGCAATGTAGGGTCCGTGGGGAGTGTTCGACGGGATGTAGGCGAAGAAGGGTTTTTTCGCACGGCGCTGGGCGTCGATCCATTGGGTGGCTTGGGCGTAGAAGAGGTCGGTGCAGTAGCCCGACGTTTTCTCGAACTTTCCGTTATGGAGCAGGGTGGGATTAAAATAGGTGTTGCCGGGCGCGTCGCCGCAGGAGCCGGGATAAGTCTGGCCGATGCCGCCGCCGCCGTGGATGTAGACCTCGTTGAAGCCGCGGCTCTCGGGTCGATACTCCGCTTCGTCGCCGAGGTGCCACTTGCCGAAAATCCCCGTGGTGTAACCGGCCGACTGCAGCACCTGCGGCAGGGTGGTGGCGGCGAGGGTCATGCGCTCGCGCTCGAGAATCGTGTGGGTGATGCCGTTCTTGAATTCATGGCGGCCGGTGAAGAGGGCGCTGCGGGTCGGCGCGCACGTGGGGCTGACGTGGAAATCCGTGAAGCGCACGCCCTCGGCGCGGAGCCGGTCGAGGTGCGGCGTTTTCAGAATGGGATTTCCGTGGGCGGAGATGTCGCCGTAACCCTGATCGTCCGTGAGGATGAAGAGAATGTTCGGCTGGGCGCCGGCGATGGGTTTGGCGGGAGCGGCGGCGGCTGTCGCCGAGACGGAGAGAAGGAGAGACAGAGCGACGGAGAGAACGGAACGGATGGAAGTCATAGAAGGAGAGGCGAGGTTTTGTGGTCCGGAGGCGGGGAGGATGCGGCTCAGAACGTGCCCTTGAGACCGAAGGTCCAGAGCGAGCCGAAGTCGAGGCGGGAGCGGAACTGGGCGTGCGCGGGCGTGCTGGGTCCGGAGATTTCGGTGTCCTCGGTGGCGTCGTTGAGGTTGCGCAGATTGGTGAAGAGCGCGAGGCGGCGCGTGAGGGCGTATTCGGCGGAGACGTCGAGGTAGAGGCGCTTGGAGCCCCAGTTGTAGGTGCCGGGCTCGATGCTCGCGGCGGGGTTCGCGTTGACGACGGCGCGGCGCTGGCGGCCGCGATAGTTCCAATTGACGCGGAGATTGTAGCCCGGGCGCGTGAGGCTCGCGCCCCAACTGCCGCTGCGCGGGATGTAGCCGGCGAAGTTGGCGGTCGCGGTGGCGTCACCGGTTACACGCTGAGCGCTGGCGTTGGCGAAGACCTGCACGCCGCGCGCCCACGACGGCAGACCGGTGAGGGCCTGTTTGTAGCTGAAGTCGACGCCGGTGAGGCGGACTTTGCCGGGGAGATTATATTGGGTCGTGACGTCGAACTTGTCGTAGAGCGCGGGATCGAGGCCGTAGAGGGCGAGGAATTCGGGCGTCGCGTTGAAGACGGTACCGCCGAAGAAATTCGTGATGTCGCGGCGGAATCCGCCGACGGAAATCTGGCCGACGCCCGCGAAATAATATTCGAAGCGCGCGTTGGTGGTTTCCGCGCTCCACGCCTTGATGCCGGCGTTGTTGACGACGATGCGGTTGGCGGGATTGGAGGCGTCGCTGTCGGGATCGGGGAGGGTGAGGCCGCCGGCGTATTGGTTCAGGTCGGGCCGGCCGACGGAGGAATAGCGGGCGGCGCGGACGATGAGATTTTCGCGGAGGTTGAAGGAGGCGTTGAGGCTGGGGAAGAGGCGGAGGTATTCCTTTTCGACCTGAGTGCCGCGGGGCAGAAACGTGAGCTGGGAGACGGCGAGGGCGTTCGTCGTCGGGAAAAGGAGCAGCGGGGTGCCGTTGGCGGCGCGGAGGACCCGGCCGCCGGCGTCGCGCTGAAAGTTGCGGGTGGCGTCGGTGAGCGGGCCCTCGGCGTTGATGTTGGTCTGCTCGGCGCGGAGGCCGCCGACGAGTTTGAGGCGGCGCTCGAACAACGCGACGTCACCGCGCAGGAAGGCGGAGGACACGGCCTCCTCGGTGTGCTTGGAGTTGGTGACGGAGGCGCGGTAGCGGGCGTTTTCGTCGAAGGTGAGATGGGTGGGATTGGCGCGCGAGTAATCGAGCAGACGGCTGGTGCCGACCCACTGGATACGCGGGAAGCCGTAGGGGTGGGCGCGTTCGGACAACTCGGGCGCCCAGAATGGCGCCGCCGCGTCATCGGTGCCGATCGGGGTGGTGCTGGCGCGGCCGTCGCGGCCGACGAAACTGTAAGCGCGGTTGTCGTCGGCGCGGAGGTCGCGCACGCCTTCGCGGCGGTCGAGTCCGGCCTTGAGGGTGAGGGGCACGTGCCAGAGGAAGTCGCGCTGGACGTTGGCGAAGAGGGTGCGCTGCTGGTCGTTGTTTTCGGGCTGGCCGCTGCCGGCGCCGGTCACGGCGTAGTTGACGAGGTTGTACGGATCGAGGGCGGTGCCGGTCGCGCCATCGGTCACGGTGATACGGTTGGGCCGCAGATAGAAAATATCGTCGAAGGCCACGGTCACGCCGGTGCGGCGGGCGCTGGTGTTGGCGAAGTAGCCGCGTTCGAGGTCGGCGCCGTTGTAGCGGGCGCGGGAGTAGCCGGCGCCGGCCTCGGCTTTCCAGACCGGTCCGTTGTGGCGCCAGCGGAGCGTGGGCATGTAGGTCTGGTTTTTGCGGTAGCCGCCGGCATTGCCGCTGACGAGGTCGCCCAAGGCCGTGGTGCCGCGGGTCGAGAACGGCGTGAAATTTCCGGGCAGCACGCCGCCGACATTGAAGGTGAGGGTCTGGCTGAGATAGTCCTCCTCGAAGCGGGAGGCCTGGACGGAGAGCGACAGCGTGTCGCGGCGCGCGAATTTGAAATCGAGCGTGGCGGCGAGGGAGTGGCGGGTGGTTTCCTTGAGGCCACCGCGCACGGCGAAAGTGGAGAGGTAGGGCCGGTCGGGCGTGGTGTGGGGAAACGTGGTGCCGTTGGTGACGGTCCCGACCCCGCGCCACGTGCTGGTGACCTGATCCTGGCCGGCGAACTGGCTGGTGCGACCACCGGAGAGCGTGAAGCCGAAACGTTTGTTCACCGGCACGACCCACGAGAAGTCGAAGCCCGGGGGCGCCTTGCTGCGGCGATCCTCGCGCGGGCCGGGCGTGGCGTGGAGTTCCTTGCGATGGTCGCGCATCATCACGTAGACGCTGCCGTTGAAGACGGGCCGCGAGCGCTCGAAGGCGCTGCGTGGAATCATGTTCACCGAGCCGGCGAGGGCTGCGCCGGAGGTGTCCGGGGTCGGCGAGAAGGAAACCTCGACGCGCGAGATGCCGTTGATGGAAACCATGTCGACGGCGGAGGCGCGGGAAATGCCGCTGATCGCGGTGGCGAGGCCGAAGCCGTCGAGTGTGACCGGGACGTTGTCGGCGGGTGCGCCGTTGATGGAGATCTCGCGGGCGTTGCCGCCGGCGTACTCCATGGTGACGCCGGGGAGAAACTTCAGGAATTCGCCGACGTGCCCCTCGGCGACCGTGCCGAACTCGTCGGTGGAGACGACGGTCTTGAGATTGGGGGCGAAGCGCTGCTCGTTGATCGCGATGGCGGAGGCTTCCATTTCCTTCGAGGAGGCGACGACGAATTGGCCGAGTTGCACGACCTCGTTGGGCGAGCCCCGCTGCCCAGCCAACGACAATTTGACGTCGTGTTGGGCGACCTGCGCGGGGGCGACGGTGACCGGGTCGGTTTGGAGCGTCATGCCGGTGTAGAACAGCTTCACCTGGGCGGTGCCGGTAGGCACGCCGTCGAGGCGATAGCCGCCGGCGGCATCGGTGAAGGTTTCGAGCGAGGTGCCTTCGACGGTGACGCGGACGCGTTCCAGAAAACTATCGCCGGCGGCATTCGTGACGCGGCCGGTGATCGATCCGGTGGCGAGGGGGGCGGTTTGCGCCGAGCCGACGGAGAGGAGGGCGGAGACGGCGGAGAGGGCGAGAAGGAGGGAAAGAGAGAGGGGGAGAAGAGGGCGGGGTAGGGGCATGGGGGATGGGTGAAAGTGGCGGGGCAGATCAGTGCCAGTCGATACGTGCTTTAGAAATTCCCCTTGAAACCAATCGTCCAGAGCGAGCCGAAGTCCTGGCGGCTGCGGAACTGGGCGTGGGCGGGGGTGAGGGGGCCGGTGATCTCGACGTCTTCGGTGGCGTCGTTGACGTTGCGGAGATTGGCGAAGAGCGCGAAGCCGCGTCGGAGAAAATACTCTCCTTGGAGGTCGAGGTTCAGCTTTTTGGAGTTCCACGTGAAGCTCTGGGGATCGGTGGCCAAGCCGCCACCCGTGCGCTGGCGACCGCGATAGTTCCAGTTGGCGCGCAGGTTGAATTTTTGGCGGGTCAGGCTCGCGCCCCAGCTGTAGGTGCGCGGCACGTAGCCGTAGAAATTATCCGAAGCCTCACCGGTCACCCGCTGGGCGCTGGCGTTGGCGAAGACCTGCACGCCGCGTGCCCACGGCGGAAGCATGGTGAGGGCCTGCTTGTAGCTGAAATCGACGCCGCTGGTTTTCACCGTGCCGGGGATGTTGCGCTGCGTGGCGACATCGAAGCCGCCGTAAACGGACGGATCGATGCCGTAGAGTTCGAAGAACTCCGCCGGCGCGCGGAACGTCACGGCCTCGAAGAAATTTTTGTAGTCGCGGCGGAAACCGCCGATGGAAATCTGGCCCACGCCTTGAAAATAATATTCGAGGCGGGCGTTCACGGTGCGGGCGGTCCAGGCTTTGATGCCGGCGTTGTTGACGACGATGCGGTTGGCGGGGCCGGCTGGGCTCTCGGTGTCGGGCAGGGTGACGCCGCCGGCGTATTGGTTGAGATTGGGGCGGCCGACGGACTGATAGGCGGCCGCGCGGGCGATGAGATTTTCGCGCACGTGGTAGCTCGCGTTGAGACTGGGGAAGAAGCGGAGGTATTCCTTCTCGGTCTGGGTGCGGCGCTCGAGGAAGGTGAGCCGGGAGGCGCCGAGCGCGTCGGTGGTGATGGGCACCGTCACGCGGCGGGCGGGATCGGCGGGCGTGGGGCTGGGCACGGTGATGACGCGACCGGAGGCGTCGCGCTGGAAATTGCGGGTCGGGTCGTTGAGCGGACCGTCGGCGGTGACGTTGGTCTGCTCGGCGCGGAGGCCGCCGATGAGTTTCAGCCGGCGTTGCAACAGTTCGATGTCGCCGCGCAGGTAGGCGGAGGAAATCGTTTCCTGGGCGAACTTCGAGGCGCTGACGATGGAACGATACTCGGCGTTGGCATTCGGGACGAAGTGCGCGGGATTTCTCCGGTAGGATTCGAGCACGGCTTCGTTGCTGATCCACTCGATGCGCGGGAAGCCGAAGGGCGCGACGCGCGTGGCGGCGCCGGCGTCGAGGAAGGGCAGCGCCGTGTCGTCGCCGCCGGCGAGCGTCGTGCTCGGGCGGCCATCGGGGCCGGCATAGTTGAAGGACGACGTGAAGCCCTGGAGATCGCGCTGGGAGCGGCGGACGTCGAATCCGGTCTTGAAGACGACGGGCGCGCGCCAGTCGAAGGCGCGGCGGAGGTTGGCGTAGGCGGTGCGCTGCGTGTCGGAGTTGTGCTGCTCGCTGCCGGTGGTGGAGAGCAGCGCGTAGTTGGCGAGCTTGTAGGGATCGACGGGTGTGGCGGTCGCGCCTTCGGTGACGGTGATCATGTTGGGGCGAAGATAAAAAACGTCAGCGAACGAGATGGTGACGCCGGTGCGCTGGGCGGTCGTGTTGTTGAAGAGCCCGCGGTCCATGTTGCGGAGCGTGTGGCTGGCGCGCGAATACCCGAGCCCGGCCTCAGCGCGCCAGATCGGGCCGGCGTGGCGCCACGTGAGCGTGGGCATGACGGTGCGGTTGTCGCGGGTCTGGCCGACATTCGCGAGGACGAGTGTGCCGGCGCCGGTGCGGCCGCGCGTCGCGAACGGCGTGAAGCCGCCGACATCGGTCGCGCCGACGTTGAGCGTGAGCGTGCGGCTCATGTTGGCGAAGGCGGTCGTGCTGAATTGAAACCCGAAGGTGAGCCGGTCGGCGGGTCCGAGCCGGGCGTCGAGCGTGGTGCTGAAAGAATTGCGCGTGCTGTCCTTGGTATTGTCGCGCACGGCGGTGGACGAGAGATACGGCTGGTCGAGCGGCGTGTTGGGAAACGTCGTGCCGTTGGTGGCGGCACTCGCGCCGCGCCACGTGTTTTGGATGAAGTCCTGGTTGAGGAAATTCTTCGAGGTGCCGGCGGAAAGGGTGAAACCGAAATTCTTGTTCACCGGTCTGAGGTAGGTGAAATCGAAACCGGGATGGACCTTGCGGGTCGAGGCGCGCTGCGGGCCGGGGGTCCGGTTGAAATTGCGCGCGTTGTCGCGCATGAGGAGGTAGAGGTTCCAATCCACGACGGGCTTCACGCGCTCGAAGGCGCTGCGCGGAACCATGTTCACGGAGCCGGCGAGCGCGGAGCCCGGGCTCTCGGGTGTCGGCGAAAACACGACCTCGACGCGGGCGAGATTGTTGATCGAGAGCATGTCGAGTGAGACGTCGCGCGCGGTGCCGCCGCCGGGGTTGGCGGAGGCAACGCTGAAGCCGTCGATGGTGACGGGCACGTATTCGGGCGGCACGCCGTTGAGGGAGACGCCGCGGGCGAAGCCGCCGACATTGTCCACCGAGACGCCGGGCATGAACTTGATGAACTCGGCGACGTTGCCCTCGGGCACGAAGCCGAGTTCGTCGGTGGCGACGACGTTTTTGTTATTCGGCGCGAAGCGCTGCTCGTTGATCGCGATGGCGGCGCCGGACATCTCGCGCGACGTTTCGACGACATAGGCGTCGAGCTTCACGACGGACTCGGAGGATCGCGTCGGCGCGATTGCGGTTGAGGCCAGGGTCGCGTCGTGCCGCGCGGTCTCGCCGGAGGTCACGTTCACAACCGCGACGTGGGGCGCCATGCCCGAGTAGAAAAGGGTGAGGCGCGCGGGTCCCGCCGGGACGGCGTCGAGCCGGTAGAAGCCGGCGTCGTCCGTGAAGGCCTCAATCGCCGTGCCCGCTACCGTGACGCGGACGCGTTCAAGAAAGCTATCACCGGAGGAACCGAGCACGCGGCCCGTGATCGAGCCGGTGGAGTGGGCGGTGGTCTGCGCCGAGCCGACGGAGACGAGCGCGGTGATGGCGGAGAGGGCGAGAAGGAGGGAAAGAGAGAGGGGGAGAAGAGGGCGGGGTAGGGGCATGGGGAAAGTGGGGACCGCGGACCGGTGCCAGTTGATGCGGGCTTGCTGGGTCGCGAGGCCGACGGGAAAAATCGTGAGTGACCGCGAGTCGTCGAGCAAGTCTCCGCGGAGTCGGAAAAGTCGGGAGCGGGCCGAGCCGGTGCGGGGCGCAGGGCCGCAGGCGCGATGCCTCCGGCCGCGGTCCGCTCGGGCGAACCAGGAAAACGCTGCGGTCCAGGCCCTTGGCGTCGCGGCACCGCCGGAAGCGCGTGGTCCGAGCGGCCCGGCATGGAGATGAAAACCGGAAACAGTCATTGCGCAGGTGGGAACCGGGCGCGACGCTGGTTCAGCAATTGGTCAGCGTTTTCCCTACCCATGGCACGCGCCAAATCTTCCACCACCACCACCCGTCGCCTCGCCGTCATGAACCTCGCTCTGCGTGGCATCGAGGCCGACTTCGGACCCGAGCGCGCCAACACCTCCCGCTGACCTCTGCGCCGACTACGTCCTCGCCAGTGGCAGCATGTCCTCCAACCAATCCGGCGAAGGCGACATCCGCCGCGCCCTCATCGAGGCCGACCTCGTGGACTGCATGGTCGCCCTCCCCGGCCAGCTTTTTACAGCACGCAGATTCCCGGCTGCCTCTGGTTCCTCGCGAAAAACAAAAACGCCGACGCCAAAAGCGGCTTCCGTGACCATCCCCAGCCGATAGCCCGGCCATAGCACCCCATGAGCAAAATCAAACGAAGCACCATTGACGTTCAAGGCACAGCCATCGGCATGCTGTCGCAGGCGGGTGGAGACTATATTTCCCTCACCGACATGGTGCGGAATTTCGATGGCGCAGGCGCGCTGATCGAGCAGTGGCTCAAAAATAAAGACACCGTCCTGTTCCTCGGCGTGTGGGAACGCATCAACAAACCAAGTTTTAACTCCCTCGAATTCGAGGGAATTAAAAATGA
The DNA here is from genome assembly GCA_044358025.1 of Opitutaceae bacterium. Taxonomy (GTDB): domain Bacteria; phylum Verrucomicrobiota; class Verrucomicrobiia; order Opitutales; family Opitutaceae; genus GAS368. The sequence continues at coordinate 14,416 of JBIKOK010000004.1, read as the reverse complement.
GGCCGGCCGGAATAGTTTTTTCCTCTCGGCCAAAAAATGGATCGAGCTGACGAGCGCCAAGGGACTCATTGCACTACCACCGCAGCCGGCCATTTCAATCCGATGAGCAAAGCCAAACGCACCAGCATCGAAGTTCAGGGAGGCACTGTGACCGTGCTTTCCCAGAACCAGCAGGACATCTTCTGCCTGACAGACATCGCCAAATTCAAGAATCCCGACCACCCGGATGACGTGATTCGGAACTGGCTGCGCACCCGCAGCACGGTAGAGTTTCTCGGAGTTTGGGAGCGACTCAACAACCCCAGTTTTAATCCCGTCGAATTCGACGGGATTAGAATGTAAACTGGTTTGAACAGCTTCGTCCTCACGCCGAAGCAGTGGATTGAGAAAACTGGTGCCGTCGGCATCACTTCCAGCGCAGGCCGCTACGGCGGCACCTATGCCCACAAGGACATCGCCTTCGAGTTCGCCGCCTGGGTGTCGGTGGAATTCAAGCTCTACCTCATCAAGGAATTTCAACGCCTTAAGGACGACGAAAACGACCGCCTCAAGCTCGGGTGGAACCTCCAGCGCACCCTCGCCAAAATCAACTACCGCATCCACACCGATGCGATCAAGGAGACGCTCCTTCCGCCCGCCATCACCAAGGCTCAGAGCGCCCTCGTCTATGCCAACGAAGCCGATCTGCTCAACGTCGCCCTCTTCGGCCAGACGGCGAAACCGTGGCGCGATGCTCGTCCCGAAGCTGAGGGAAACCTCCGCGATCACGCCCCACTGGAGCAGCTCGTCGTCCTCACCAATCTCGAAAGCCTCAATTCCGTGCTCATCCGTCAAGGCCTGCCCCAGCCGGAACGCCTCCGCACGCTGAACGAAATCGCGATCGCTCAGATGCGCACGCTCCTTTCCGCCAACAACGTCAAACGCCTGAAGTAATGCTCGCCAAAAACACCCCGGGCCGCGACCTCCCTCCTGATCTCCGTGCCGGCTTCGTCCTCGCCAATGGCAGCATGTCCTCCAACCAGTCCGGCGAAGGCGACATCCGCCGCGCCCTCATCGAGGCCGACCTCGTGGAGTGCATGGGCGCCCTCCCCGGCCAGCTCTTCGATAGCACGCAGATTTTAGATTCAGCCAAGGCGGGGAAGATTTAGCCCAAGCTCGCCCTGAACGCCGCCGAGTTGCCGAAGCTCGACGCGGAGTTTGAGGAAATCACCAAAGGCGAGGAGCAAGGAAAGGTAGAAGGAGGAATGAGGAATGAAGAACTGCCGGGGACTCCATTTCATCCTTCATCATGCTGCCTTCGCACTACTCTGCCGTGGCAGAGGATCAGTGCCAGTCGATGCGGGCTTGTCGGGTGGTGAGGTCGACCCGGACGGAGGCGTGGGCGAATTCGCGGGTGGCGGTGAGGCCGACCCAGGTGGCGTCGGCTTGGGGCGGGCCGAGGGGGCGGTCGAATTCGGCGTAGGGGTCGAGCATGCCGTGGGTGTGCGTATAGCCCCACGAGTAGCAGAAGTGCGAGCCGGGTTGCGCGGCGACGAGGAAGCAGGCGAGCGGGAACGTGAGGCGCTCGCGCGCGAGTTTCAGGAGCTCCGCGTAAGGGCGCTGCATCATTTCCTTGTCCAGCCAGTTGAAGCCGGGCCAGCCCTTGATCACGACGAACTTTCCTTTGGCGGCGGCGAGCGCGACGGAGTCGAGGTCGGCTTTGATGTCGGTGGGTGTATCCGTTTTGAAGCCGCCGAAGTGCTCGATCATCACGCCGTCGATGCCTTCCCAATCGAGGATCTCGCGAAAATCCGTCGTGCGCAGGCCGTTCGCGAGCACGAGGCGGTCGGGGCCGAGTTTGCGTTTCGTGAGCGCGAGCATCTCGCGCAGGCCGGCCACGATGGCGCGGGCTTTGGCGGCGCCGACCTGTTTCGCGAGAGCGGGTGAAATGGCCTGCGGCAGCGCGTCGACGAACACGCCGCCGAGCGGGGCGGTGCGATTCGCGTGGGCCACGACTTCGGACCACCACTCGCGGAAGTCGGCGTTGGATGGATCGGGGCGCGGCGTACCGGAGGGGTGCGTCACGATCTCGCCGCTCACGGTGCGGAGCGTCCACTCGGGGCGGTAGGTTTTGAAGGCGTCGTAGCCGGGCCAGTTGATGAAGGCGTTGAGATAGAAGAGAACTTTGGCCGCGGGATTGCGCTGCGTGATCCGGCGGGCGGAATCAGCGATCCCGGCCTCGGTGCTGCCGTGCGGAGTGACGCCGTGGCTTTTTTCGAGGGCGATCAGCCGGCTGTGACCGGCGATGAAATCGATCTCGGAGTTGGTGAGGTCGGCGGTGCGTTTGCCGAAGTGGAGATTCAGCGGGACGCGGTCCCACGTGAAACCGGTGAGGCGGACGGCGGATGCGAGGTGCGGGGGTGCTTCCGCGGCCCAGGCCAGGGGAGCGGAGAGGGCGACAAGGAGACCGAGCGTCCGCACGAAAAAAAAGCGCCGCGTGGAAGTCATGGCGGGGTTGCCGGGCGGCTGTTGCTTGTTTCTGCGGCGAGAATTGCCAGTATGAGTTTCATGGTGGCTCCAGCCGCGGGATCTTTCGCACTCCGGTTTGCCATCGCGAGCCCGAGGAACGAGGGCGTGGCGATCCAGCTAGATGGATTGTTTCGTCGCTGCGCTTCTCGCAATGACAAGACTTGGAGTGGTTGGGTCACAGGGTGTAGCGGTTTCACGTGTGAGTGTGAAATTTCCGGGCTCGCGCGGGGTCGACTTCAGCGTGGGGCACCCAAGTAGCGGTGCGTGGTGAGAAATTCCACCGAGCGCTGCATCGTCAGCTCGTAGTCGGCCCCGGAGTTCGAAGGGCGGAAAAACTTCCCGTTGAAAAAGCCGTGGTCCTTGCCGGCGAAGGGCACGAGCACGCAGGGGTTGCCGGCTTCCGTCATGAGGCGGGTGAAACGCTCGGCATTCTCAAACGGCACGGTTTTGTCCGCCGTGCCGTGGAAAATGAGGGTGGGCACGATTCCCTGGCGGACGTGATGGCAGGGCGACAGGTCGGTTTGTTGCTCCGGCTTGAAATTCTTCGCGCCGTAACCCCGCTCCGTCGTGTCGAGGACGGGATTGAACAGGATCAGCGCGTTGGGCACGGAGCTGATTGCGAGGTTCTCGCCGGTTTCGTCGCCGCCGGTGATGACGGCGGTGCACGTGGCGATATGACCCCCGGCCGACCCGCCGGCGGCCACGATGCGGTCGGGATCGATGCCCAAGGTGGCGGCGTTTTCGCGGACCCAGCGGATCGCCGACTTGGCGTCCTTCACGCACTCGAAGGGGGTCGTTTTGTGTCGGGTCTTCACGCGATAGTCGGCGGAAAAGGCCACCATTCCCTGCTCGGCCAGGGCGCGGGCCTGTTGATAAAACTGCTTCGCTTCGCCGCCGCTCCAGCCGCCGCCGAAAAAGAAGACGATGGCGGCGCGGCGATCCGAGGGATTAAGGCCGGCGGGCTCGAAGGCGTGCAGCTTCAGCTCGAGGCCGTCGACGGTTTTGAAGGTCGTCAGGCGATCGGGCGGAAATTCGGCGGCGCTCAAGCCAAGGGCTGATGTGAACAGCAGCGCGGCGCAGCGGATGATGAGGTGTCGCATGGGGGAGTATGGTGGGCGGCGGCTGGAAAGCCGCCGGACCGGCGGAGGGGCGCTAAGGCCAATTCGCGATCAAGTTGAGACTAATCTGCCGGAAGGCAGGAGCCGACTTGCAGGCGATTCAGCTCGTAGCCATCGCCTGCAAGCAGGCTCCGGCAAATCGCGTGAATCTCATCTCGAAAGCGAACTGGGCTTACTTCATCGGGTGCTCTTTGAGCAGCTCCTCGGTGTGGTAGAGCATCATGCGGCCGGGATTTTTCGCGCGGACGGTTTGGACGTCGGCGGCCTGAATCGGGGCCGCTTCGTTGCCAAAACTGTTGCGGACGAAGGTGAGGACGGCGGCGAGTTCATCGTCTTTCAGCAGGCCGCCGAAGGGAGTCATCGGCACCTGACCGTCGTATTTTTTCCCGTTCACCTCGAGCGGGCCCATCAGGCCATAGAGCGTGAGTTTGATGAGACGCTCGGCGTCATCGGTGACCCACGGGCTTTTGGCGAGGGAGGGGAAGGCGGGATCGAGACCCTTGCCATCGGCCTGGTGACAGGTGACGCAGTAACCTTCGCGCAGATAAATCTGCTGGCCGGCGAGGTATTGCTGCTGGCCCTTGGTGGAGAGGTGCAGGGGCGCGGCGAGCTGCGGGTGTTCGGGCTTCTCGACTTCGGAGGCGCCCGCCAGGCGGTTGGCGGCGGTTTTGGCGACGTCTTTGCTCCAGCGGTCGAGGGGTTGGCTCGCGCCGACGGCGACGATCTTTTTCGCGGCGGCGGAGTCGGGCAACCACGAGGCGGCAACGATCGCTTCGAGGCGCACGCGGCCGTGCTCATCGGCGGCGGCTTTTTCGAGCAGGGCGGCATGGCCGGCGATGCGGTGGGTGTTGTAGCGCAGGACGCGGACGGCGGCGGCGCGGGCGTGGAAATCCGGGGAGGCGAGGAGTTCGCGGAGCAAGGGTTCGTCGACCGCGTTCAGGCCCCAGGTGGTCCAGAGGGCTTCGAGTTTTGCGTGGGGGTCGGTTTGCGCGGCGGCCCATTTTTTCACGGCGGGCAGAACGGTCGTCACCGGATGGCTGCGGATCTCGCGCCGGGTGCGGTAGCGGGTGCGATACTCGGGCTCCGTCAGATTTTCGAGCAGGGTCGCGAGGGGCGCGCCGGCGATCTGGGCGGGCTTCACGAGGGGACGGCTCGGATACGTGATGCGGTAGATGCGGCCGTGGTTGCGGTCGCGGAGGGGGTCGCGGGCGTTGTGCTGCATGTGCCCGATGAGGATGTTGTGCCAGTCGATGACGTAGAGGGAGCCGTCGGGGGCGAACTCGAGATCGACGGGGCGGAAGTTGCGGTCGGTACTCGTGAGCAGGTCCTGGCGGAAGGTGGTTTTCCAACCGGTGCCGTCGTCTTCGATCTGGTGCTGCTTGATGCCGAGGAAGCCGATGGCGTTGCAGAGGATGAGATCGCCCTGGACCTCGTCGGGGAAATGGCGGGAGGAGATGATCTCCAGTCCGGAGGTGGGCCGCACTTTTTCGGCGGCAGGAATGAGATCGACGGTGGCGGGGGTCTTGCTGCCGAAGGTGGGTTTCACCTGCATCGGCAGCGACCAGTTTAGCGCGGTGCCGGAGGTGAAGAGGAAGAAGTCCTGTCCCCAACGGTCGAAGGCGTAGCCCCAGGGGTTCGGGATGTTCATCTGGATCGTGCGCTCGAGCATCCCGCGCTGCGGGCTGTAGCGGAAGAAGCCGCCGTCCACGCAGCGCACGGGGCCGTAGGGCGTCTCGACGTTGCTGTGCAGGAAAACTCCCTCGCACAGCATGAAGGCTCCGCTCGGGTCGGCGGTGTAGGCGCTGATGGCGTGGTGCGTGTCGTGGGTGTCGAAGCCGCCGAGGATGATCTCGCGGCGGTCGGCTTTGTCGTCGCCATCGGTATCGCGCAGGAGCACGAGATTGGGCTCCTGCGAAACGTAGACGCCCTCCGGCGCGAATTCGAAGCCGATGGGCAGGTAGAGGTGGTCGGCGAAGACGGTCTCCTTGTCGGCTTTGCCGTCGCCGTCGGTGTCTTCGTAAATGAGAATCTTGTCGTTCGGCAAAGCGTCGCCCGGACGGTAGGCCGGATAGGCGGGCATGACGGCGACCCAGAGGCGGCCGCGGTTGTCGAAGGAGAGCTGCATCGGGTTGGCGAGGTGGGGGAATTCTTTTTCGCTGGCGAAGAGCTCGACCTTGTAGCCGGGAGGCACGGTGAGCGCGGCGAGGCCTTCATTGGCGGGGAGAATCTGGGTCGTGCCGTTCTTAATGCTGGGCGTGTAGTTGGTCGGCACGGGCGGCAGCACGTGGGTCTGGCTGTCATCGACGACGAGGTCGGTTTTGCGCGCGCGGGCGACGTCGTGAATGACGATGTCGCGGAGCGCGGTCATCTCGCGGGTTTTTTTGACTTCGTCGGGGTAATTTTGCGGACCGTAGGGAGCGTAACGCCGGCCGTAGGCGTGGACGCCGTTCACGAGGTGGTAATCGTTATTCCAAAAATAATCTTTCTGTTTCACCGCCCCGTGCACGAGGGCAGGGTCGGCCTGGGAGACGCGCGCTTGATCGCCGTAAAGTCCGGTCGCGAGGAGTCGGGCGACGTGTTGATAGCCCTCGTCGTTGGGAATGAAACCGCCGGTGGTGAGTGGTTCGCGGGCAGTCCGGTAGAGGGCCTGCGTCGGGTTGAAGAGATCGATGAACGTCAGGCCGTGGGTTTTCGCGACGGAGGCGATGGCCTGGGTGTAGAGCGCGAGGTTGGCGTTTTCCTTGACGCCGTCGGGCAGGTCGCGCTGCGCGGATTGGTTTTCGTAGGCGATCGGTGACACGAGGACGAGGCGGGGTGCGGCCTGTCCATTGTAGGCTTGGCCGAGCGTGTGGAGCACCCAGGCGTCCAACTCGGACTTGAAATTCGCGACCTTGGTGGGGCCGTCGAAGGACTCGTTGTAACCGAAGAAGGCGACGAGGGTATCGGCTTTCAGGTGGGTGAGCCATTGGTCGGGCGTGGGGAAGAAGCCCTCGCCCTTGTGGACGTTGAGCTCGGGGTGAAATTTTTCAGCGCCGGGAAACGCCCACTGCGACGCGCGCGAAGGATGGGGGCGGAAACCGGGCGTGTCGCCCACGTGGCCCATGTTGCGGAAAAACAGTTCGTGCTCGGGGTAGCGGAGGGCGAGCTCGGTCTCGATGCGGTGGTAGTAGACATCGCGCTCGGCGAGCCCATTGCCGATGAGTACGATGCGCTCGCCTTTGCTCGGCGGGGCGACGAGCTGCGGGCGCCGGGCCGTCGCGGGGGTCGGTTCGGCCCGGAGGCCGTGGGGCGCTTCGACTTTTTTCGCTGGCTGGGGGGCGCCAGCCTGCTTCGTCGCTTGCTGTTTCCCCGCGTCGGAGGCGGAGGCTGGGGCGGGCGCCGGCGCGGCCGCGGGAGCGGCTGGCTCGGCCGGTTTGGCTTTGGCCTTCGCGGGAGGGGGCATCGGCGGGGGGGAGCCCGGGGCGGGAATGGGGCTCTCGAAGCCGGCGTAGGCGGAGGGCTTGATGGACGCGATGTAGCGGTGGTTGCCAAACGTGCTGGGCTTGAAAGGCCCGACGAGGGCGACGTTGAGGTCGGACTTGATGGCGGACTCCAGGCCGAGGGCCCAGAAGGTCGCGTTGACCATCATGCGGCGGTAGCCGTCATTGAGCAGATTCTCCGGGACGCCGTAGAGCGTCGTGAAGACGCGGCCGATTTTTCCGGAGGCGCTTTTATACGTGCGGGTCCACTCGGAGGGCATCGGGGGCTTGGTGGGGTCGGCGGGCGATTCGCGCGTCATGCCGTTGAGCGGCTGCGCCATGGTGAGGATTTCGCCGTCGGTGGGTTTGCCGACGTAGCCGCCCTCGTGCGCCCAGATTGCTTTGACGCCGCGCAAAATGGGATGGGCGGCGGCCGCGGGGAGGATGTCGATGCGGGTGCCTTGCGTGTGATTTTTGCCGTAATGGCCCACCCATGACTGACCGAGCACCTGATGCCCGAAGCCGCCGACGTAGTCCTCGCCCTTGTAGTTCCAGGAGTATTTTTTGAACTCACCGGTGGCAGGAATCTGGAACGCGTGGGTCGCGGTGCGGAGCCCGATCACCGGACCGCCGCGATCGAGGTAGGCCGCGACGTGTTTCATCTGGTCGGCGGGGAAATCCTGGAAGCGCAGAAAAACCACGGCGAGATCGGCGGTGGCGAGCGCCTCGAGGCCGGGGGAGTGGGAATTCCCGGGGACGATGGTGCCGGTCTTCGGATCGACGTTGAAGAGCACGGTGCATTTGAAGCCGTGATGCTTCGCCATAATACGCGCCAGCGCGGGCAGCGTTTCCTCGGAGCGATACTCGTGATCGCCGGAAAGGAAGACGATATGCTTGCCCTGGCCGGGACCGGCGGTGCCCTCGTAGACGAGCGAAGGCTCGGCGTGGAGCGAGGAGGCGAGGCCGACGGCGGCCAGGAGGGAGAGGGTGAGGAGGCGGAGGGTCATGGGACGGAAAAAAGAAGGTTCAAGGGGTTGGAGAAGGAAGGGCGACGGTCTGCATTTCGGAACTGAGGGTCAGACCGCCGGCCTCCAAGTTGAAGAAGTAAGTGGTCGTGCCAAGCGGCACAAGCGCGGCGGCGGTGACGCGGCCGGACGCGGTTTCGAGTTGGGCCGGGAGTTTTTCCCAGTCAGCCGCGCGTTTGAAAACGAGGGTCGCCGCGCTTACCTCGCGAGTGACGGCGAAGCTGACGCGGGCGGTGCCGGCGCGGTTTTCCTGGGAGAGTTCGCGGGCCCAGGGGCGGCCGGTTTCGACGATGGATTTCGCGAAGGCGTAGCTGTCGGGGGGATTCCAGCCGGCGGGATGGCTGTGCTTCAGGTCGAACGGAATCGAGATCATCCGGGGACCGGGGGCGGCGCGGTAACTGGCCTGTTGCACGTCGAGGGGAAAATGGGCGTCGCGCGGGCCGGTGAGCCAGAGCAGCGGCAGGGTGGCGCGGGGCAGGCGGAGAAGCGGTTCCCAGACCTCGCGGTAGAGCGGGTTGTCGCGGAGGGCGCGCACGTAGTGGTCGGCCGCGCGGTCGAGGGCGCCGCAGCCGTAGATGGGAATGCCGAAGGCGAAGCGCGGATCGATGCCGACGACAGTTGCGGTGATGACGCCGCCCCACGAGATACCGCAGACGCCGACGCGGGAGGCGTCGACTTCGGGCCGCGAGCGGAGCAGGGAGTGGGCGAGGACGACGTCCGCGACGGCGTGATACATCCATTGGTCAGCCAGCGGGGCGGAGGAGTCGCCGTAGATGCCGGTGCGCGCGGGACCGGCGGCGGCGTGGCGTTGCCATTGCGCGCCGGGTGGGGCGCCGGGGATGCGCTCATCGGTCTGCCCCTCGACCGCGAGCGAGATTGCGGCGAAGCCCTGGTCGTTCCACTTCTGCACCCACTCTTTGAAGGCGGTGCCGCCGCCGCCGTGCACGAGCACGACGCCCGGGACCTTGTCGGAGCGCGCGGGGGGCAGGCCGAGCCAGGCGAAGACGCGCGTGGGTTTTCCCTGATACGGGAGGCCGTCGAAGAAGAGGGGTTGGAGGGCGCCGGCGGGCGCGACGCCGGCGGCGGCGTGGACGGCGGGCGGCGAGGTCAGATCGGCGAGGGCGGCGACTTGGACGCGCAGGCGCGCGAAGTCGGCCGCGGGTGCGGCGGGGCCGGCGAGGGCGGTGAGTACGGCGAGAAGGGCGAAGCGGCGGTTCATTGGGCGGGGCTGAGGCGGATAGCCTGGAGGCTGGCCTTGTCGGGCGGGCCGTCGACGAGGGAGACGGCGACGGTATGACGGCCGGGGGTCTTGAAGGTGAGCAGGCCGAAGGCGTGGGCCGCGTAGATCGGCGAGGAGTTTTGTTGGTTTTGGAGCGTCACGCCCTCGTCGGTTTCGATGCGCCAGACGAGTTTGCCCTCGCCCTTGTAGGTGAGTTCGAGCCGGTAGTCGCCGGCGGCGGCGACGTGGATCGTCCAGACGGCCTGGCCGCCGGTCTTCCAGTCGCTCACCTGGTTGGCGGCTTTCCACTCGCCGAATTTCTCCATCCAGCGGATTTCTTTTTTCGTGGCGTCTTTCACCTCGGCAAATTCGAGGAGGAGACGGGTGGGGACGTTCGGGTGTACGCCGAGGGTTTGATCGACCCGGGGTGCGGCCTGCAATTTGAGCGCGATCACGGAGGCGGGGTGATCGGGTGGGGCGGGCGGGAGCTGGAGTTCGGTCCAAGTGCCGCGGGTGGTCCAGGTGACGGGGAGGAGTTTGCCGCCCGAGACGACGCCGGCGGCGGCGATGGCGGACTGGAGTCCGGGGAGCATCAGGCGGCCATGCGCGGGCCAGTCGAAGACGACGAGGTTGAGGGTGTGGCCGCTCGTCGTGACATCGCCCCACGGTTGGGCGTGGTCCCACGGCGAGGCGCCGGCGGAGTAGACGACCTGGGGGTAGCGTTTGATCCACTCGCCGGCCTGCAGGAGATACTTGGTCGCCTGGGCGGGGATCCGACCGGAGCCATCGGGGCCGACATTGAGCAGGTAGGTGCCGCCGCGAGCGACCGTGGAGACGAGACGGTGGAGGATTTCTTTTTGGTCTTTCCAGTTTTGGTCATACCACGCGTAGGCCCAGGAATCGTTGGTGGTGTCGCAGGTTTCCCAGAGGCCGGGCAGATTGCGCGGGGGGACTTCCATGTCGCCCTTGCTCAGGTAGTCGCCGAGGCCGTAGCCGACGCGGCTGCAGAGGAGCGCGCCGGGCTGGGTTTCGCGGACGAGGGCGGCGAGTTTTTCGGCGTGCTCCTTGGGCATGTTGCTGGGGGTGTCGAACCACACGTAGTTCAACGGGCCGTAGTTCGTGCAGATTTCCTTCACCTGCGGATAGCATTTTTCGCGGAAGTATTGATCGAACGAAGACGGCGTGCCGTCGGCGTTTTGCTTGGGGCCGTTGTTGCCGCCGGGGGCGGTCCAGTCCTGGTTGTGCGAGTAATAGAAGCCGAAGCCGAGGCCGGCCTCGCGGGTGGCGTCGGCGAGTTCCTTCATCGGGTCGCGGGCAAACGGCGAGGCGTCGACGATGTTGAACGGGTGGGCGGACTTGAACATCGCGAAGCCGTCGTGGTGTTTTGAGGTGATGATGATCCACTTCATGCCGGCGGCCTTCGCGACGCGGACGATTTCGCGGGCGTCGAAGGCGGTCGGATTGAAGTTCTTCGCCTCCGCGATGTAGTCGGACTCGGAGATCTTCATCTGCCGTTTGATCCATTCGCCGATGCCGTAAAACGTCTGGCCCTTCCACTGGCCACCGAGGTGAGAGTAGATGCCCCAGTGGATAAACATGCCGTAATTGCCGTCGCGGAAGAGTGCGACGCGGTCGGAGGATTCGAGGCCGGGCAGGACGGTCGTGGCACCCCACATCTGATCCATCGACAACTCCGCGCTGGGAGCGGTGGCTTTGGCAGGAGCGGTTGCGGCGTGCGCGGGAGCGGCCGCGAGAGCCGAGAGGGCGAGCAGGAGGCTGGCGAGGCGGGCGGGGGCGGTGATCATGGTGGAGGCGCGGGTAACGGTGAGGCGTGGAGGGAGTGGATTATCGTCCGGACGGGGTGACGAACTCGGCGGAGGAGAGTTTCCCGTCGCCGTCCTTATCGAAATTTTTGAAACGCGATGCGAGATTGGGTGCGCCGTTCATGCCGTCGACGTATTCCTCGAACGAGAGGACGCCATCGCGGTTGGGGTCCATGCGCATGAAGCCGGCGGCGCGGTCGATCGGGGCTTTTTTGGTTGGGGCGCTTGGGGCGGAGGCCGCGGCGGGTTTGGCGGCGCGATCGGCGGTGCTGATGCAGGACGGATCGACTGTGGTGAGGAAGGTGGCTTTCCACTCGAGCGCGAGTTTCGTGACGCGGGCGACGATCTCGGGATTTGATTTCGTGAGGTCGGCGGACTCGGCGTGGTCGACGCCGGGCTGGTAGAGTTTCAAGCGACGGCTGTCGCGGAGGTGGCCGCGTGGCGTTACCTACTGTGTGCCAGTCTCCCAACGCAGATTCCGGAATTCCGGCCTCGGTCCCTGCCACTCGGCTCCGACTTCCTTTCGGCGGGTTTCGCCCCTGGCGCGGACCGTGAGCCGATCCTTGGCGGCGAGGCGCAGTTCCCTGCTGCCTTTCCATCCGGTGAGCGCAGTGCCGGCCGCGTCCCGAAAATCCGCCGGAGATAAACTGAGGTGTTGCCACGTCGGGCCGGCCGTCAGCGCGATCTCGACGGCGTAGTCATCGATCCCGACCACGAGCCGATTGGGTTGCGCGGAGCGGACTTCGAGCACGAGTTTCGCGGCGGGGGGAGCCTGCCACCGATCATCGTAAATCTTGTGGGTGCGTCGCGCCCAGTGGTCGGTGGATTCGTAGGTAAACCATTCCTTTTCCCAGTCACTCGCGAAGTCCTCGATCAACAGGGAGGCGGGGGCCGTCGACTTTACGCCCGCGGCCGCGAGTTGATCCGGCGTGGCCACGAGCATGCGCGAGGAAAGCGCAAACTCCTTCGCCGTATAGATGCCATAATAGTAGCCGGCTCCGGTGACTGGTTTTTCCAAGGTGTAGTGCGCGGTCGCGTAGACCCACAGCGGCTTGCCGGTGGTCGCCAGGGGTAGGCTCGCCCGCCAGGTCCCGCCCTCCCGAATCGCGCGGGCGTGATGCCAGAAACGCGCCTTGGTGTTCTCGCGGTCGTCTTTTTCGCCCGCGAGTTGCCCGTGCTGCGTGTAGTAAATATCTACCGTCGCAGCCGGTCGCGCAGCATCCGGCGTGACCGTGAACGACGGCACAGCATCCGCTGTCTTCAGGACCAACGATGCCGCGGGTGTCCGCGGCAACCTGAAGTCGCCGCGCAGGTGCTGGTCGAACCATAACAAGCCGACGACCTGAAATTCCGCCGTGTCCTGATGACTGTGGTGCGCCGAACACGTTACGCGCCACTCGGAGCTGCGGACCTCTTGCAACGCGATCTGCAAGTCGTCGATCCGGCCGTGGAAATCGTTTGCCGGGCTGAGGAACACGATTGGGCACGTGATGCGCTTCAGGCTCTGATCGTCATTGATGGTCGCGCGATAAAGCGGATTTACGTGCGTCCGATCGCTGACCCCGCCGCAGGAGGGCGCAGCGGCCTTCACGCGGGAGTCTGCGGCCGTCGTCAGGACGGTCAGCTTGCCGCCCATGGAGTGGCCGTAGACGCCGAGCCGCTCCGGATCCACTTCGGGTTGCGCCTCGAGAAAGGTCAGGGCGCGGCGGGCACCGAGCGTGCAGAGAAACCAGGGGTTATTCCGGGGTGACTCCACGGTGTCCAAAGTCCAGGGAGCCGGTGCCACCGCCTGAAAATTATTTTTCTCGTTGCGACACGGAGCGTGGTAGGCGTCGAGCGCTCCCCAATCCGTCGTCAGTCTGTAGGCGGGATCAGACGTTTTTCCGGCCCAGAACAGCGCCACGCCCTCCGGGTTGACGGTGTAACCCGGCGCGGCGATCCGCCCGGCCCACGCGATCGAGATGGTCGCGTAACCGCGCTTGGCGTTGGTGAGGACGGCGCGGTAGTCGGCATATTGGCCGCCGCCGTGAATCTGAACCAACCCCGGGAGCTTGGCGGGGCTTTTGGGAAATCCATAGACGGCGACCATCATCGCTTTTTGCCCTTTGAAGATCCCGATCCGGTAGCGGATCACGCGCAGCGTAACGCCGTCTTCCTCCCAAGTCTTCAGCATCTCGACGTCGAGCGATTCACGGCGCGGATCGAAACCGGCCCACAGTTCCTCGAACGTTTGCGGCGCGCGGCCGTCCTTGAGCGGCGGCAATGTCTCGGGTTCGGCACCCATGAGGCGCGCGGCAAGGGCGAACAGGAGCAAGTGGATGAATTTCTTCTGCATGATTCGGGGCGGTTGGCTTCCTCGGTTGTGGAGCGATGGGCTACTTGGGCCGATTGGCGGAAGTGCGGCCGGGTCAGAATTCAAACGTCGCCGTGAGGACGTAGTTGCGAGGGCGGCGGATTTCCCAAAGCACCGGGACGATGGCGTTGGTCGTGCCGTAGACGGCGTTGGTGTCGTAGTCGGATTTCACCAGTCGCGGCGTCTGCCAGTTGGGCAGGTTCTGGATGTTGAGCTGCGTGCGCAGGTTCACATTGGAGAAAATGCGGCGTTGGTAGGAAACCATCGCGCCGAGGTCCCAGAATTCTTTGCCGAGGAGGGCGCGGCTTACGTTGAGGTTGCCGACGGGTGCTCCGGTGGCGTCGGGCAGGCGCTGGTAGCCAATCGTGTTGGCGCTGCGCCAGCGGTAGTTGCCGCCGACGGTCCAGCCCTTGAGTTTTCCTTCGTTGAACACGCGGGTGACGAGGCCGTTCAGCGCATATTTGCCGTTGCGCGCGGTGGTGACCCCGCTGAGGGCTTGGTCGTCGAGATAGCCCTTTTCCTGCGCGGCAGTCTGTTGCTCGAGGTAAAGCGCATCCGCTGCCGCCTGGGCACGAGCGGTGGCGCTGGCGGGATCGAGGCGGAAGATCGAGGAAGCCTGGCCGGCCTCGACCTTGCGGAGTTCGCTCGCGAATTTCTTCCACGTGCCGAGGCCCTGAAATTTCGAGTCGGTGTAGAGGTATTCTCCCAAGGCGGCCAGGTGGGTGCCGAGCGTGTTCGTGTTGATGCTGCCGGAGATCGCGACGCGCCAGTTGCGTGACGGGTTGTAGGTGAGGTTCATCTCATAGCCGTCGGCGACGTAACTCCACGTGTCGGAGACATTGCCGGTGTCGACCGGGTAGAAATTTACTTCCTGCAGGTCGGCGAAATAGGGATCGCCGGGGATTTTGTAGT
>JBIKOK010000091.1:0-24030 GCA_044358025.1 Opitutaceae bacterium | reverse complement strand
GGCGTCGAAAAACTAAAATCACCTTCACCCAACGGGTGAATCACCTCCGTCGTCTTCGTCTGTGCCATAGCCTCCCAGTCGAGCACTTTCCTTCAGAATTTGAACCCTCAACTGCGGATTTTAGGTTAAATCAAGTTGATGGTGTGCGGTTGCACCCGCAGGAACGCGGCGAAATCCGTGTCGATGCGCTGAATCACCGGATCAATCGGGAAAATTCTGCCATCCTGTGACAGAATCGCGTTTCGGGGGAGGAGATCAAAGATGAGCAGTCCGGCCGCCTTGTCGTAATAAGCGCCGGGAGCCAAGTTCTCATAACCCATTCCCACCATCATGGCATCGATGGCGGGCTGCGGCGGTGCGGAGCCTCTCACGCCGGGCTGGGAAATAACAATAATCGGAAACCCTGCGTTCTCCAAAACATACTCCAAGCGGATGTCGTCGCCGAAAATCCGGTTATGGAGCGCTTGCCGGTCCAAATACTCGGCAGGTGTGGCTCCGCGACTGTAGGAACCCAGCGCAATCCCGTATCCTTTCTGCCGTTCCGCCAGAGTGGCCTTGTAGTAGCGCTGATTTGACTGCCGGTAGAAAACCAAGTGCTCGCCGCCCCGCGCAAATTCAGGGAGGGGCTGGTGGCGAAATCTTAGCCGGCCATTTTCTTTCGCCCAGCGAAGGAGCCGGGCTTGCTCCGCGACAACACGGCTTTCGCGAGCGGCGTGATCTGCATCGTGGTCTGGAGCTGGCGCACCGCCTCCTCGCGTGTGGTAAGCGCATGCGTCAAGCGTCCCTGAAGAGTCGGCCATGGCATTTTTTCGGTTGGATAGTTCCCCTTCATTGTTCGAGCCCCTACATTGGTCGTGCGCCGGCGTTTCGCGAGTCCGTTTTAGGTTCTTGAGACGTCCCGTCCCTCATTGTGAGTTATCGTAAGAGCCGCCTTACCGCGGTGACGACCGCCTCCGCAGCCGCAGCGACTTCGGTCTGGGTCGTTTCTTTCCCCAACGAAAACCGCACCATCTGGCGCGAGGCGGCGCTCTCAGGTTTCATCGCGCGCACGACGTGGGAGGGCTCGTCGGAATCGGCGAGGCAGGCGGAGCCGGCGGACGCGCAGATGCCGGCTTGATCGAGGAGCAGGAGGAGTGCTTCGGATTCGATGCCGGGGAAAGTGAGGTTCGTCGTGTTGGGCAGGCGTTGCGTGGCGTGGCCGTTGCGCTCCGCACCGGGGATGCGCGCGAGGAGTTCGGTTTCGAGGCGGTCGCGCAGCGGTTGGACGGCGGCGGCGTAGGTGGGGAGTTCGGTGCGGGCGAGTTCGGCGGCGCGGCCGAGGCCGACGATGCCGGCGACGTTCTCCGTGCCGCCGCGGCGGCCGCGCTCCTGGTGTCCGCCGTGGACGTGAGGCACGAAGGGCGCACCTTTGCGGACGAAGAGGGCGCCGACGCCTTTCGGGCCGCCGAGTTTGTGGGCGCTGAGTGATAGGTAGTCGACGGGGAGCGACTTGAGGTTGAGCGGAAGTTTGCCGACGGCTTGCACGGCATCGCAGTGAAAACGCACGCCGCGGCGTGCGCAGAGGGCGGCGATATCGGCGACGGGGAAGAGGACGCCGGTCTCGTTATTGGCCGCCATGAGCGAGACGACGGCGGTGTCGGGCGCGAGGGCGGCGTCGAGCGTGGCGCGGTCGAGGAGGCCGTCGCGGTCGACGGGCAGGCGGGTGACGCGGTAGCCGTGTTTTTCGAGGAAGATCGTGTGGTTCAGCACGGCGGAGTGCTCGACGGCGGAGGTGATAACGTGGCGCTTCGCGGGGTCGGCGGAGAGGGCGGCGAGGAGGGCGGTGTTGTTGCTCTCGGTGGCGCTGCCGGTGAAGACGATCTCGCGGGTGGAGGCGCCGAGCAGGGCGGCGACGTGGCCGCGGGCTTCCTCGATCACGCTTTTCAGCGAGGAGCCGAAGGCGTAGCTGCTGCTCGGATTGCCCCACCGCTCGGTGAGAAACGGGAGTATGGTCTCGAACACCTCCGGTCGGAGCGGCGTGGGGGCGTTGTGGTCGAGGTAGATCATGCGCGCGGCGGAGCGGTGGGGGCGCGGACGCGCGAATCGACGCAAAGAGGGGTGCCGCACGACGGGGTGCCGCGTCTCGAGGGAGGGCGGTTCAAGAAAACTAGAGACTCTGCCGGCGGTTGGGAAACCGCCGCTCCGTTTTGGGGGCGTGGGCGGAGGCGATGAGTGGGAGCGGAGGCTCCTTACGAGGACCGCGGTTTGACGAGGAGCGCCTTGCCAAATGGGGGCGTGGTTTTGAGCCGGAACTGTGGCCCGCGGACGACTTTGTTCAATTGTGGCGCTGGCGCGGCGGCGTTGGGCGGGGCCGGTTTGACGGGTGTGGGATTGGTCGCGGGGGTCGTGGTGCTTTGCGAGGTGCCGGTGCCGCGGACTTCGGCGGTGGCGGCGAGTTGCGGCGCGGTTTTTCCGGGAGGTTTGGTGCCGCGGGACTCCGGGGTTTGCAGGGCGGCGCGCACGGCGTCGTCTTCCGGCGTGGACGAGGGGAGGTTGAACTCGACGACGCTTTCGGCGGCGGTCTCGGATTTGAGCAGCGCGGCGGTGGTCGGGGCAGGCGGGGCGAGCTGTTGCTCGGCGGTGAGCCAGATTTGGGTGTCGCGGCCGGTGGGACGGCCCTCGGCCTCCCAGATTTTTTGAGCGCGGTGGGAGATGGCGGTGTGAGCAGGGGAATCGGTTTTCATCGGAAGGAACGACCGGAGGCGACGGACAAGGACGGAACGGCGGTGTCGCCCGAGGGCCAGAAACGGACCGAGCGAACGGGAGGCGGTTCCGGAGCGGACGCAGATGAGGCGGAATAGATTTTGGGCGGGCACAAAAAAGCCGCACGTTAACACGTGCGGCTACGGGAAGAGCGGGCACTCGCCGACCCTCGCAGCTACGGGAAGAGCGGGCGAACTCAGTCGCGGTAGTCGAGGGGCGGTTTGCGGGTGCCGACCATGGACTCGTATTTGAAGCCGGGGCCGCGGCGTTGCTCGAATTCGGCTTTCGCTTTTTTGAGCAGCTCCGGTTGGGTGAAGAGATCGACGCCGGTGAGGGCGAGGGTCTTCGCGGCGACGATCATGCCTTTGAGGCCGATGGTCGTGCCGCCGGCGGCGACGGCCTGCCAGCTGTGCGAAGGCGTGCCGGGAACCCAGGTCGCGGCGTTCAGGCCGACGGTGGGTGTGGCCCAGCTCACATCGGAGACGTCGGTGGAGCCGCCGCCGGAGCTGGCGGATTTCGGGTCGAAGGGCATGACGAGGGCGGCGGTCTCGACGGCGGGGGCTTTGCCGAAGAGGGTTTTGCCGATCTGGGCGGCGAAGGCTTTTTCTTCGGCGGTGTAGGTGACGCCGCCGACGGTCTCGAGGTTGGCATGCATGGCGCGGGCGAGGGCCTCGTTGCCGAGGAGTTCATAGACGCCGCCGGTGATTTCCCACTCGACGGTGGTGCCGGTGCCCATCGCGGCGCCTTGAGCGGCTTTCGTCACGCGGTCCCATACTTCGGTGACGATTTGGCGGTTGGGGCTGCGGACGTAGTAGTAGGATTCGGCGAAGGCCGGGACGACGTTGGGGGCTTCGCCGCCTTTGGTAATCACGTAGTGGATGCGGGTGGTGTCGGGCACGTGTTCGCGCAGCAGGTTAACCATATGGTTCATCGCTTCGACGCCATCGAGGGCGGAGCGGCCGCGCTCGGGGGAGGCGGCGGCGTGGGCGGCGGCGCCGCGGAAGCGGAATTTGCCGGAGATGTTGGCGAGGGAGCTGCTGAGGCGGACGGCATTGCGATCGCCGGCGTGCCAATGCATGACGGCGTCGACGTCGTTAAAGAGGCCGGCGCGCACCATATAGACTTTGCCGGAGCCGCCTTCTTCGGCGGGGGTGCCGTAGAGGCGGAGGGTGCCTTTTTGGCCGGTGGCCTGGAGCCAGTTTTTCAGGGTGATGGCGGCGTGGGTGGAGGCGGCGCCGAACAGGTGGTGGCCGCAGGCGTGGCCGGCGTTGACCTCGGGGCGGGGCTTTTTCTCGGGGTCGGCGGTCTGGGAGACGCCGGGGAGGGCGTCGAATTCGGCGAGGAGGCCGATGACGGGGGAGCCGCTGCCGTAGCTGGCGACGAAGGCGGTGGGCATGTCGGCCACGCCGGCCTGGACGGTGAAACCGGCGGCGCGGAGGGTCGATTGGAGGAGGGCGGAGCTCTGGGTTTCTTTGTAGCCGATCTCGGCGTAGCCCCAGATTTTGAGCGCGATGTCCTCGGAGGTTTTACGCGTGGCGTCGATTTGGGCGATGAGCTCGGGCTTGGTTTTTTGGGCGTGGGCGGGCGCGGCGGTGGACAGGAGACAGAGGACCGGGGACAGGAGACAGAGGACGGATTTTTTCATGTGAAACGGGGGCGGAGTTTTAACCGCTGATCTTCGCTAATTTTTCGGAGGTAGGGAGGTCGGGCGGGAGTTTGCGGGCTTCGCCTGATTGGCGAAGCGCGGGGCGAAAGGGCGGACTGAAGTCCGCCCTCCTTTACTGGTAGAGGGCGTTGAAGAGGAGTTTGAAGGTGGCGTGGGTCTGGGCGCGGAAGGTGATCTCGGGGCCGAAGACGAGGAGTTTGCCGCCGTTGGCGAAGGGGGCTTCGAAGGCGGCGATGCCGTCGCGGAGGTAGTGTTGGCCCCAGGCCCAGCCGCTGCGGAGCGGGGTTGCGTTCGGAAACCACGCGAGGGGGCGGAGGCCTTTGGCGACGGCGTCGGGGGCGAGTGTGAAGACCGGGCTGGCGTCGAAGTAGACGTCGGTTTCGGCGGCGAGGCCGCGGTTGGCGGGGGCGGCGGTGTCGACGGTCAGGCGGAGGATGCTGCCGGGGATGTAGTATTTCGAGGAGGGCAGGATGCGCTCGCGGCCGGTGGCGTCGGGCTCGGTGAGGGCGTTGCGGACGGGAAGGCGGAGGTGGTAGGCGAGGTTTGCGCTCGTGCCGACGGTGACGATGGTGCCGCCGGCTTCGAGGAAGGCGCGGAGGGCCGGGACGGTTTTGTCGGGCGTGAATTTGCCGACGCGGCGGCGATAGTCGCTGGGTATATCGGCCTCGGCGGGTTCGGGGGTGGCGAACTCGCTGGTTTCCGTGATGGCGGCGTTGGGACGGGGAACGGCGCCGGACGGGAAGAGGATGACGTCGTATTTCTCGCGGAGTTTGCCGGCGTCGAGATCGGCGGCGTAGACGATGTCGTGAGCGTAGCCGAATTGTTCGAGGAGCCAGCGGGTCCAGCCGGAGGGCATGGAGCCGCCGTAGCGGTCCCAGAGGGCGATACGGGCGGCGGTGAGTTTCTTGGCGGCGGCGGGCGCGGTCGTGGCGGCGCGGGGCGTGACGCCGAGATCGGCGGCGGCTTTCGCGAGGGCGGCCTGCGCGGCGGCGGGGATGAAAAATTCGCCGGTGGCGGGGACGACGGCGACGGGGGCGCCGGCGGCGAGGAGGCGGTTGACGAGGAGGAAGGTGTTGTTGGCGGCGCGGTCGAGGAGCCAGCCGGCGGGGGCGGCGGGGAGTGACACGGCGGCGGGGGCGAGGAGTTGGCCGTAGGGGAGTTTTTCGAGGGGGGCGTCGAAGGCGTCGAGGACGCGGTCGAATTTGACGCCCATCTCGAAGGCGAGGGTCCAGCCGGCGGAGTCGTAGGGGGCGGTGGGGGCGGCGCCCTCGTAGGCGAAATCGTTCGGGTGGTCCTGGGGTTCGAACATATCAAGAACGTGGGGACGGAAGGCCTGGGCCGTTTTCACGACGTAGGAGCCGGCGGGGTAGTTTTTGCCGGCGACGGTGAACGCGGCGGTGGCGCGGTGGACGGAGACGCCGGTTTTGATGAGGGCGTTGAGGAATTTGAGGGCGGTGGGGAAGTCGGGCTGGACGGCGGGATCGGCGGAAAGGACGTAGGCGCGCGGATCGCGGAGCTCCGGTTTTTTCATCACCTCGTCGTAGTATTTCGAGGGGATGCGGCGGTTGTTTTGGGAGCTGAAGCGGGAAGGTTCGTCGGGGTCGGCGCCACTGCGGGCGACGGGGGGATTGTCGCGGAGGTGGGCGGCTTTGATGGCGTCGATGCGTTTGGGGTAGGGGGTCCACGTGTCGCGGCTGCCGCGGTCGATGGAGTTTTGACCCATGCGCCAGATGTTGAAGAGGAGGTGGTCGCGCTGGCGGGAGGCGTAGTCGAGGACGGCGTAGTTGAGGGAAACGGAGTAGGCGATGGGTTGGTGGTAGCGCCATTTCTGGGGCGTGACGGGGAAGGGGTTGGCGGAGTTGGGGACGAGGCGCGTGGGAACGAGGGGGATCTCCATCGGCGTGGGGCTGCCGACGATCTCGGTGAGGAGGCCGAGCTGGTTGTGGAAATAGGTCGTGGTGCGGAGGCCGCCGTTCCACCAGGTGGAGAAGACGGAGCCGGTGCGCTGGGTGTAGCCGGGTTTGCCCTCGATGTTGAGGCGGCCGTTCATGGCGGAGCCGATGGCGTCGAGGCCGGTGACGATGGCGGGGTCGTAGACGTAGTTGAAGGGGTCGCGGTAGGGCGGGCCGGCGACGATGGTGCCGGCGGGGCCGGATTGGTGATGGTTGTAGACGATCTGGGGGAGCCACTCGAGGTAGAGCTGGCGGGAGATGTTCGTGGACTCGCTCATGTTGTTCATGAAGAAGTCGCGGTTGTTGTCGTGGCCGATGTATTTTTGGTAGAGGCGCGGGAGGGCGTCGACGATGCGTTTGGCGGGCTCGGGGCGGCGCATATACCAGTTGGAAACGAGTTCCATGCCGTCGGGGTTGGCGTGGGTGAAGAGGATGATGCACTGGTCGAGGATGCGGAGCGTCTCGGCGTCGGTGCGGCTGGTGAATTGCCAGAGGGTTTCGATGAGCTGGTGGGCGCCGACGGTCTCGGTGGCGTGGAGGCCGCCGTCGATCCAGACGACGGCGCGGCCCTCGGCGGCGAGGGCGCGGGCCTCGGTTTCGGAGAGGTCTTCGGCGCGGGCGAGGCGGCGGGAGATGGCTTGGTAGCGGTCGAGCTTCGCGAGATTGGCGGGGGAGGTGCAGACGACCATCCACTGGGTGCGGCCCTCCTCGGTCCGGCCGATGTCGACGAGCTTCAGGCGGTCGGAGGCGGCGGCGAGTTTCTTGAAGTAGGCCTCGGTCTGCGTGTAGGTGGCGAGGTGGTAGTCGTCGCCGATGGCGAAGCCGAAGTGCTCCTTGGGGGTGGGAAGCGGAGCGGTTGCGGCCGGGGCGACCGCGAGGACGCTGGAGAAGAGGGCGAGGGCGGCGGCGAGGCGGAGGGGGCGGAGCATGACGGCGAGGAGAGCGGCAGAGCGGGAGGGGGCGGAAGGAGGGGGGACGATGACGAGAACGAGGAACGAGAACGAGGGCCGACGGCGAGAAAGAGACGCAGCGCCACGGGTGAGGTGGCGCTGCGGGGGCAAAACCGGGGCAGACTAAAGTCCGCCCGACTCAGAGTTGTTTGGTGAGTTCGATGGTCCAGGTGCGGCCCTGGAAGAGACTGCCGTGGACGGCGGCGGAAAAGCCCGTGGCGCCGGAGGTGAGGGGCGGTTCCTGGTCGGTGAGATTGACGACGCCGAGGCGGATCGAGCTGTGGCGGAGGAGGCGCGGGGCCTCCTGCTTGAAGCGGTAGCCGAGGGAGGCGTTGAAGGACACGACGTCGCGCACGGCGTAGCGGTAGAGGTAGGTGCCGCTGTCGAATTGTTTCGAGATGTAGTTGGGCGAGCCGAGCAAGGCGTAGTTGGCGGCGGTGACCGTGGCGGTGTCGGCGTAGCTGCCGGTGTAGTAGGCGCTGAAGGCGGCGGTCCAGTTGCCCTTGCGCCAGTTGAGGCCGGTCGTGCCGCGCCAGCGGGTGGTGCCATCGGTGTTGAGGCGCTCGATGAAGGCCGGGGCCGAGCCGGGGACGTCGCGCAGCTGGTAGGTGCGGATCATGTAGGACCAGTCGGCGTTGAAGGCGAAGCGGCCGAGGGGGAGGTTGGGGGTCTGATAATTGAGGCTGAGGTCGATGCCGCTGGCGTAGCCCTTGGCGAGGTTTTGGAACTGGATGTTGCGGGAATCGATGCGGCCGACGACGGGGGCCTGTTGGGCGGTGGGGCGGGTGGCGTTGTAGGCGGCAAACTCGGCGATGTCCGCGGCGGTCGGCACGGAGCGTTTGATGCCGGGGTCGCCCTGGTAGTTGGCGGTGCCGGAACCGAGGTCGATCTGGGCGAGGGTCTTGCCGGCGGCGAACTGGGCCTGGGTGTAGGCGTTGAGCTTGGCGACGTCGCTGTTGACGAGCTGGGAATCGGAGTAGCTGCCGATGACGTTGGACTGGTCGATTTGCCAGTAGTCGGCGGTGACGGAGAGGCCCTTGATCTTGGGCACCTCGAAGGCGAGGCCGACGCTCTTGCCGGTGGCGGTGACGGGTTTGAGCGCGAGGTTGCCGGTGGAGTAGCGCTTCATGACGTAGGTGCCGTTACCGACGGTCTGGGTGCGGTAGGCGTCGGTGGAACCGGGGGCGCTGTCGACGGTGAAGCGGGTCGGCGCGTAGAGCGTGGGCAGGTTCGGGGCGGAGAAACCTTGGTTGAAGGAGGCGCGCACCATGAGGCCGTCGGAGGGTTTCCAATTCAGGCCGGCCTTGGGGCGGGTGGTGCTGCCGAAGTCGCTGTAGTCTTCATAGCGGGCGGAGCCGGTGAGCTCGAGGGAGTGGACGAACGGGATTTTTTTCTGGGGCGAAACGACGGGGATGATCGTCTCGACGTAACCGCTGTAAACGAGGCGGTTGCCGGTGGAGTTGGGGGCGTAGGAGGCGACGAGGTAATCGTTGTCGTCGACGTTGAGGCCGACGCCGGGAGGATTGCTGCCGACGTAGGCGGGGCGGAGGTCGAGGTATTGTTCGTGGCGGTATTCGGCGCCGGTGGCGAGGGAGACGGTGTTGCCCCAGTAGCGGAAGAGCGGGCCGGAGGCGCGGGCGTCGAGGCTGGTGATCGCGCTGAAGCCGTCGTGGCGCCATTTTTGGACGAAGGTATCGAGGACGGATTGCGGGTTGGTGTAGGGCCGGTCGGGGACGATGGCGTTGCCCGCGACCTTGAAGGTGTAGCCGAAGGGATTGAAGGCGGTGGTGTCGGTGCGCAGGAGCGCTTTTTGGAAGAGGGATTCGCGGGCGGCGTTGTTGGAGACATCGGCGGTGTAGGCGCGGGTGTAGACGGCGGCGGATTCCCAGGTCCAGTCGCTCAGGATTTTGCCGCGCAGGCCGGCGACGCCGCGATAGACGCCGGAGTTGACCTCGACGGACTCGGTGCCGAGATCCGTGAGGAGGACGGAGACGAGGGTGGTGGCCTGGGGTGTGCCGGTGAGGCGCGGTGTGCCGTCGGCATTGGGGGCGCCGGTGGGGCTGTAGAAGCGGGAGCCGTAGGGGTTGAAGGGATTGTCGAGGCTGATGGGCGCGAACTGGTCGGAGCCGGGGGCGTTGATCTGAATGGGCTGGCGCTGGAGGTTGGACTTGGAGTGGTAGAGGGAGAAGTCGCCGAAGGCGCTGACGCGGTCAGTGAGATCGTACTCGACGTGGGTGAACCAGTTTTGGCGGTCGGACTTACTCTGGCCGGTGTTTTGATACTGGTTGAGGTTGGTGAGGGACTCCGGATTGGCCGCGCGGTTTGACGTGGGATTGACGGTGGTGAAGGCGAGCGCGCCGTTGACCGGGCGGAAGTAGTTGGTGGCGGTCGCGGTGCCGATGCGGAAGGAAGGGTAAATGCTGACGGCGGAGCGTCCGTCGAACTGGCCGCCGAGGGCGTTGAAGCCGGCGGGGGCCTGGGCGGTGTGATTGGCGCTGCGGGTGAAGGAGCGGCTGCTGTAGGGGATCGCGTCGCGCTGGAGGGCGTCGAGGGTGGAGAGCCAGCGGCCTTTGCCGCGGCCGAATTCGCCGCCGGAGGTCAGCGTGGCCTGGAGGCTGCTGCCGTCGCCATGCTCGGGGACGGCCCAGCGGGTGCGCAGTTCGGTGCCGCGGAGATCGCGGCGCGAGATGTAGTTGATGACGCCGGCGACGGCATCGGAGCCGTAGATGGCGGAGGCGCCGTCGCGGAGGATGTCGATGCGCTCGATGCCCTGGGTGGGGAGCTGGTTGACGTTGGCGTAAAAGGCGGGGACACCGCCGTCGTTGGAGGTGACGGGGTGGGGGGCGAGGCGGCGGCCGTTGAGGAGGACGAGCGTGTTGCCGGCGCCGATACCGCGGAGGTTGACGTTGGCGTTGTCGCCGCGGGAGTTGGCGCCGCCGTTTTGGGATTCGTTGAGGGGGACGTTGGTCACCTGCGGGAGGGCGGTGAGCATTTCGACCGGGGTGAGGGCGTTGCGGATTTCGATCTGCTCGATGTTAAAGACGGTGACCGGGAGGATTTTTTCCTGGTCGAGGCGCTTGATGTTGGTGCCGGTGACGGAGAAGGCCTCGAGTTTCAGGACCTCTTCTTTGCCGTCTTTTTTCTCGGCGGTGGCGGCGGAGGGGGCGGGTGCGGTCTGGGCGTGGAGGGCCGAGGTGGCGAGGGCGGTGAGCAGGGTGAGCAGCGTTTGGGCGCGGCGCGGGCGGGGCAGGCGGGTGTTCATACGGTAGGAGGTGGGGCCGAAAGAGCGGGAGATTTTCGGGCGGTGGTGCGGAGTTCGGTCGGTCTTTTGGAGGGCAGCCATGCCCCGGGCAAGCTTTCGGAGCAGGAGGGCGCTGGATTAGTAACGGCCTTTATACGAGTGGCGGGCGGGGAAGCGCGGGTTTGGCGCCGCGGGCGGGGGGGCGGGGCGGAAGCAGCGTTCGGGAGTGACGCCGATGCGAGGGTGACGCCGCTGGTCAAGGTGAGTTCGAACGCGCCCGGCGGTGCGGTGGAAGCGGTCAGGGGGAGGGCGCGGATGGCGATGCGGGTGGTGAGTGTTTTTTCGTCCCGGGGGCGGTGAGGGAGATCCGTTTTGCCGGGGAAACGGCCGTCGGCGGTGAGCGGGTCGTCGCCGTTTGCGTGGCGGAAATCGGCGGGGAGCGGTGGCTCGGAGGCGGCGCGCTGGGTCGGGTGAAGGGTGAAGGTGCGCGAGTCGGGCGAGACGGCGAGGCCGTCGCGACGGAAAAAGCCGAGGTTGAAAAATGCGGGGGAGAGGTGGCCGGGGACGAGGACGGCGGCGCCTTGGCGGAAGCGGAAAAAGGTGGGATGGGGCGAGAGGCGGGAGGTGATGGCGCGCACGGCGGGGCAATGCGCCCGGGCAGGGCCTCGGCCATCGCCAAACGGAGGCGGCCCCTTGGGTTGGACGGTTCGCGTGGCAGGCGGGCGCGAAACTCGGCGGGGAAATCCGCCAGTCGCGCGCGGGCGGCGGCCGTCACGCGAGGATACTTCCGACGCCGCTCTCCAGCATTTCGAGGTCAAGCTCCACTTTGACCGGGCGAGCATCGACGCGTTACGCGTCGAACTCCCGGCCGAGGGCGCGAATGGCGACGTGGGCTTGCACTGCCCGCTCGCGCCGGAAACTCCCGTCGCCGACGAATCGGGCTGGCTCACTGACCGCGCAAACGGGCCCGCCGGTCGTCCGCGTTCCGGCTGAACCGCCCGTGTCGGATCGGACATTCCAGAACTCCGGGGCCCGCGGGAAGCGTCCGCGATCCTCGGGGAAACGGAGGCGCACGCGGAAGCAGGGCGGTCTAGACCCCATAGCGGAGCCGCATCTTTGGCCGTAAGGTGGCGCCCGATAGCCGGGTCGCCCGGCCGCAACTCCCCGGACCCGGGAGCGATGCCCCGCTTACGTTCAGCACCTCCGCTCCATCATGAAAATCTCCTCAAACGCACTCCGCCAGAGCGTCTCCGGCGTCCAGACGTGGGGCCCCCGACGCTCGCCGCCCACGTCGAACTCGTCGACCACCCCACCTCCGTCGGCCGGCCATGCGACGTCGCCTGACCGCGCTCTGTTCACCGCAGTCTTTTCCTTTTTATGAAAATCGCCCGACCGCCGCGCAGGCTCCCCACCACCGCTCCGCTCCTCGCCCGGCGCTCCTGCCGTCGCCCCGCGCTCCGCGCCCTGACCATCTTGGGCTTCGCCCTAGCCTTGGGCGCTCCCGCGCGGGCCCAGTCCATCTTGGGTTCCACGGCTAGTTACGCGGTCATGAGCGGATCGACGGTGACGATCAACGGGGTGAACTCGTTCAACGGAAATCTGGGCGCCGCCGGCGTTGCCGGCGCGGGCTCGATGAGCTTCGTCACCGGCTCGTCCGTCGGCCCCATGACGGCCCAGAACCAAACCGATTTCACGCGGGCCTACACCGGGCTCGCCGCGATGCCCGGGGCCATCGATCTGACCGGAAAGATCTTGGGCGACGGTGGGGTGATCACCACGCTGACGCCCGGCATCTACCGGTTTACCTCGACGGCCCAACTCACCGGCACGCTCACGCTCGACGCGCAGGGCCAAAGCAACGCCGTTTGGGTCTTCCAAGTCGGCACCACCCTCACGACGGCCGCCAGCTCCCATATTGTCTTCAGCAACCTCGCCGCGAACAGCGTGGCGACCAACGGCATATTTTGGCAGGTCGGCAGCACCACGGTGTTCGGCGCGAACACCTCCTTCGAAGGCAACGTTCTTAGCGGCACCTCATTCGACGTCGGCTCCAGTGCGCGGATCAATCACGGCCGCGCGCTCACCGGAACCGGACAGACGATCACGCTCGACGGCAACACGATCAACTTCACGGGGGCCGACTCGGGCTACAGCGGCGGTCTCGCCTTCGTCGGTGCGGGAAACGCCATCGGCGCAATTCCCGAGCCCTCCACCTACGCATTCACGGCCGGGGCCGTCGGGCTCGTCGCCGTCCTTATCCGGCGGTGCTCTCGTGCTGCAACCCGCACCAAGCCCATCGACGACTGCCGATGAACACCGTCCCGCCCACCGTTCTCGCCCTGCAAGCACTCCTGCAGTCGCGCCCCGATCTGACCACCGCACTCACCGCATCGCTGCAGCGCGCCGCCCGACCGGGTGTGCCCACGCTCGCAGACTACTTCGCCTTCCTGCAGGAGATGGTGACCTTGATTCCCACCGATCGGAATCTGCACCGGTTCGTGCTCCAGTTCTACTATCTCATCGATCAGTCGCCCGACGGACTGCTCCGTTCCGATGAATCGTTTCAGATGTGGTCGCGCACCTTCGCCCAGGATTGGGGCCTCTTTCTCGACACCCCGGCTTCAGCCGCCGGCATCGCGAGCTTCCGCGCCAACCCTGATTACCATTTCGACGACTACGCTCCTGCCCCGAGCGGATGGCTGACGTTCAACCAATTCTTCGCCCGCCACGTTCGGCCCGGGAAACGTCCGATCGCGGGTCTTTGCGACGACCGAGTCGTGGTCTCACCGGCCGACAGTGTCTATCAAGGCCAATGGGGCATCGACGCCGAGTCGTCGATTACCGCGAAAGGATTCACGTGGTCGGTGCCCGGTTTGCTGGCGGGCAGTCCCTATCGCGAACGATTTCAGGGCGGCGTGTTCACCCACAGTTTTCTCAACGTAAACGACTATCACCATTTTCATGTGCCGGTCGGTGGCCTCGTCAAAGAGGTGCGCAAAATTCCGGGGCGGGTGACGATGGACGTCGTGAAGCGCGCCGACGGATCGCTCGGCATGGTCGATGGCACCGGCTACCAGTTTTCGCAGGACCGCGGACTCATTGTGATCGATTCTCCGGTGGGTCTCGTCGCCGTCTTGCCGATCGGGATGGCGCAGGTGTCGTCGGTGACTCTCACCGCCGAAGTCGGCAGCACGCTCCACAAAGGAGAAGAATTCGGCTATTTCTCGTTCGGCGGCTCCGACATCGTCACGCTCTTCGAACCCAACCGCGTTGAGCTCACCGCCAAGATCGACCTTCACTACAAGCAGGGCCGGCAAATTGGCCACGCCAGGTAAGCGTCACGCGCCGCACTTCCTGCGCCGACCGGTTGCGTCTGGCGCCGACCAGACCGGCGACCCACCGCGCCGATGCCGACCGCGCTGGCGAGTTCGGCATTCCCGTGAACGACCTCGCCGGGTGTAGGGCGTGCCCGGCGCGTCCGCCGGATTCGCGGCGCGCCGCGGACCGCCCCGTGAACGTGCGGTCCGCCGCCTCACCCGAAGGACGCCGCGCTCTCCGGGGCCTTCCCTGCCCCGCCCGCTCCCCTGGCGGCGCCTGCGGACTCCGAATGAAGCTCGACCGCCATCGCATCGCATCGCGCCCGTCCCGCCAGGGAGCGGCAGCCTAACGGCCATCACGTGGCCACCACCAGCGGTGATCGATCGGGGTTTTCTCCTTCGGAAAGTCAGCGGCGGATCTGATGCCCGTGCCATAGCGGTAAACCAGCAGACCGCCGGAGTGCCCGGTCTCGATCACGCACCACGTGCTCGCCAGCGCCCCCACGGCCGTGGCGATTGCCATCGTCCGCGCGAGCATCGGCCAGCGCCGCATGCCCAGCACTCCGATCGCCAGCACCGCGACCGCGAGCGCCGCGACCTGCGTCCGCTCAGCCCACTCTTCGTGCGTTTTCAGGGTACCCTTGCTCCCCCACGGCGTCTGGACCGACTCACTCTCATGCTCACCGGTCTGCCCGGCGAGCACCGCGCCCGCCGCTCCCCCTACCAGGCATGCGGCCGCGATCCGCGCCCAAGTCCCGCGCGGAATAAAGACGGTCACCCAAGCCATGGCGGAGCCCAACAGGAGGAGCACGATCGGGAAGTGCACCACGGCCGGGTGCAGCGGGATCGGCCGTGAAAACCAAGTGGGCAGCGGGCGGACGTTGGTGAGTTCGGAATCCGACAAGAACGGGTTGGTTGAGCAACACGCGATGCGCGCCAATCTGGCCCGAATCGCGACCTCGTCTACGCCTGCCTCGCGGTTCCGTATCAGCGCCGGATTGACCTGAGGTTCGTTCCGCTATTCCCGAACGCGTCGTCTGGGAAACGGCCCTAGCCCGCAAATTCCATGAAGAAGATTCCCGCAGATTCAGGACTCCGCAGATTCACCTCTGTGGGGTCCTGAATCTGCGGGAGAATCCTTGGCTGGTCGCGCGAACATCGCGCGGCTTTCCTCAGAGAGAGCATGAAATATCCAGGCTAGGCTGATGGCCTGGGCCCGAACCGCGGAGACGGGTTGCCCTGGCCTCACGCCCCGTAGGGTTACACCCCATTTCTGAGGGTGGAGCACTGCCAGTATCTTCGGAGGATCGAGCCGGTCCTTCGGTGCCCGCTGACTCGTCCCTCCCATGAACTCGATCCTACGTCTGGCCAACCGGCCACAAGCCGCCGCCTGGGAAACAAGGCGGCCGGAGCTCACGGGCAACAACGGCACCACGAGTCGTGGCCGCGCACCCGGCACGGCGAAGGGCACTGCCGCCACCCAGCGCAATGCTACCCTGCTTGAGACCGGCGCATGGGAGAACGTGTTTTTCAACCGCACCAACTTCCCGCGCAGCACGACCCACGACGGGGGATCATCCGATCTGCAGGGGCACGGCGAACCACAGGATCGGTGAAATCGAGCCCCACCGGGCGATGCCGTCGGCCAAGGAAAAGTCTTCCATGAGAAATAAATTGAGAACCGTGATCTGCTCGGCCGGAGCAGTCCTGCTGGTTGCGTTATGGGTCGTGGCTTCGTTCCGGATCTTTCGCCAGATGCAAAAGGCGTCCGAGGAACGCGAGCGAACGTTTATCATTCTGGACCAGGCCAACGTTTTCTTGGCGAACCTCAAGGACGCCGAAACGGGCCAGCGCGGTTATGTCCTGACCGGGAATGAAGCCTTTTTGGAACCCTATCTGAGAGTGAAAAATGGGATCCGCGGAGAGCTGGCGCAACTGCAGCAAATGACCCTGCTCGATGAAGCGCATAAAAAAGCCGATGAGCTAACTCCGCTGCTGAACCGGAAAATGGAAGGATTGGCCCAGGTGATCGAGGTTCGCCGCAGTCAGGGATTGGCGGCGGCCGCGGAATTTGTCGGCCACGCGCAAGGGGAAGCGTTGATGAATTCGATTCGGACGGTGATGGGCGACTTCATGCGGCTCCAGCAAGGGGCTTTGGCGCAGCGGGACGCCACCGTCCAGACGGAGATGCGCTGGATGCTGGCCGTCCTCGTTTCCGCCAGTGTGCTGACGCTGCTGTTCGCGGCGACGTTCGTCTTGGCGCTCAGCCGGCGCGCCCAGCAGCAGCTCGAAAATTCCGTTCACCGGGAAACCGAGCACTTGCTCCGGCTGCAGCAGGAGACGAATCAACAACTGCAACGGGCCAAAGATACGTTGGAGGTCAGCGAGGAAAAGCTCGCCGTATTGCTCAACTCCATCGGCGACGGGGTGATTGCCACCGATGCCGAAGGGCGGGTGACGCTCCTGAATCCCTTGGCGGAAAAACTCACGGGCTGGAGGCAGGTCGAGGCTTCGGGCCGGCCGATCGGCGAGATCTTAAACCTGATCAACCGCGCCACCCGCCAACCTGCCCCGTTGCCGGCCAAGAACGCCATCGCGCAGGGCACCGCCCAGCAGCTGGACGAACATACGTCCTTGATTGCGCGCGATGGCAGCGAACGCCCGATCGCCGACAGTTGCGCGCCGATCCGCGACCGCGCCGGCCAGGTGATCGGCGCCGTGCAGGTGTTTCGCGACGACACGGAGCGCCAACGCGCGGAAGCGAATTTGCGCCGGGCGGCCGCCGACCTGAACCAAGCCAACCTTGAGTTGGCCCAGACCGGGCGGCTCAAGGACGAGTTTCTCGCCAACATGAGCCACGAGTTGCGCACCCCGCTCAACGCCATCCTCGGTCTGAGCGAGGGGCTCCTTGAGCAAGTTTCCGGACCGCTCACCGAGCGTCAGGTCAAATCCGTCACCACGATCTCAACCAGCGGCACCCACTTGCTCGCGCTCATCAACGACATCCTCGACCTTTCCAAGGTCGAGGCCGGCAAGGTGGAGTTAAACCCGGAAAAGCTCAACGTGCAGGACTTCTGCGAGAGCTGCCTGGTGTTTGTGCGGACGCAGGCGATGCAAAAGGACATCGACGTCACCTTTGATTTAGGGGCGAACACCGAAAAACTTTCGGCCGATCCGAAACGCCTCAAGCAAATCCTCGTCAACCTGCTCACCAACGCCGTGAAGTTCACGCCGGCGGGGGGGCAGATCGGGCTGACCGTGGCGGTGCCCGAAGGCGAGGAGGTGGTGCGTTTCACCGTGTGGGACACCGGCATTGGCATCGCACCGGAGAACGAGCGGAAGCTGTTCCGTGCCTTCACGCAGATCGATTCGGGCCTCACGCGCGCCCAGGAGGGCACGGGACTGGGTCTCGCCCTCACGGCGAAGCTCGTGGAGTTGCACGGGGGGAGCCTCACGCTCGAAAGCGCGCTGGGCAAAGGCAGTCGCTTCAGTGTGACGCTGCCGCAAGTCGCCGTCGTCCCGAAGCGCGCCAGAGAATTCATTCCGGAAGTCGAGCCGGATCGCCGCAGTTACCGTCGCGCGCTGGTGATTGAGGACGATGTCACCTCCGGCATGATACTCGTCAATTATCTCACCGAACTGGGCCTGAGCAGCGTGCTGCACGTGCGGGGCGAAGCGTCCGTGGAGACGGCGCTGCGCGAAAAGCCGGATGTCATTATGCTGGATGTGCTGTTGCCGGGGGAAAGCGGCTGGGTGGTGCTGGTGCGGCTCAAGGAACATCCCGGCACGCGGGACATTCCCGTGGTCGTGGTCTCGGTGGTCGATGAACCTGAACGAGCCCGGGCGCTCGGGGCGGCGGCTCATTTTACCAAGCCGGTGACGCGTGCCCAGCTCGCCGGCTTTTTCCAGCGCGAGGAGATCGCCCGCCATCCGTTCGCCCAACGGGGCAGTGTCCCGCCCCTTCCGACCAGTCCCACGATCCTGCTCGCCGAAGACAACGAGGCCAATGTTCAGGCCATGGGCGGCTACCTGGAGGAAAAGGGCTATGTGTTGAAATACGCGAAGAATGGCCTCGTGGCGGTGACGCTCGCCCGCGAGCTGCACCCCGCGCTGATCCTGATGGATATCCAGATGCCCGTGATGGATGGGCTGACGGCCATCCGGAAAATCCGGGCGGATGCGGCGCTGAACGCGATCCCCATCGTGGCGCTCACGGCGCTGGCGATGGCGGGAGACCGTGAGCGCTGCATGGCGGCCGGAGCCACGGAGTACATGAGCAAGCCGGTGAAGTTAAAAGCGCTGGCGGAGATGGTGAAACGGCTGGTGGCGAGCCCGGGGAACGGGGAGCACGCAGAGCCGGAAATGAGGACCGAAGCCCATCCCGAATGAACCTGCCCCCCATCATCCTCGTCGTGGACGATGTCGCGACCAACCCCGAGACCCTGCGCGAGCTCCTCGACGCGCAGGACTATCGGGTCATGGAGGCGGCCGATGGGCCCACGGCGTTGCGGCTGATGGCGGAGACCCCGCCCGACCTCGTGTTGCTCGACGTGATGATGCCCGGCATGGACGGCTACGAAGTCTGCTGCCGGCTGCGCGCCGACGCCCGTCTTGCCGCCGTGCCGGTGATTATGGTCACCGCGCTCGACGATCAGGCGTCGCGGCTAGCGGGCATCAAGGCGGGGGCGGATGACTTCGTCACGAAGCCCTTCAATCGGGCCGAACTGCGCGCGCGTGTGCGCACCATCACTCGCCTGAACCGCTACCGCCGGCTGCTGGAGACGCAGACCGAGCTGCGCGAGAGTGCGGAGCGCTACCGGGTGCTCTTCGAGAGCAACCCGGTGCCGATGTGGCTCAGCGATCCCGGGACGCGGCGGTTTCTGGCGGTTAATGGAGCCGCCGTGCGCCACTACGGTTACACGCACGAAGAGTTTCTCACGATGACGATCCAGGCCATCCACCCGCCGGAGGATATTCCCGCCTTGCTGAAGTTCCTCGAAAACGAGGAGGCCGACGCCGCGAAATCCGGCGAGTCGCGGCATCGCCGGAAGGATGGGACCCTCATGCAAGTCGAGGTGATTTCCACCCCCCTGCGGTTCGGCGACCGCGCAGCGCGGCTGGTGCTTGCGACCGATGTTACGGAGAAAAAACTGCTGGAGGCCAAATTCCTCCATGCGCAACGGCTGGAAAGCATCGGCATGCTCGCCGCGGGCATCGCGCATGATCTCAACAATATGCTCGCCCCGATCCTCTTTGCCGCGCCGCTGCTGCGCGGCAGCCTGACGGCGCCGCGCGACCTCAGAATCCTCGATACGGTCGAACGCAGCGCAGTGCGCGGGGCGGGCCTCGTGAAACAGATCCTGGGCTTTGTGCATAACGCCGCCGGCGAACGCCGCCCCACGCAGGTGAAACACCTGGCGCGCGACATCGTTAGCCTCATCGGGGAAACCTTTCCCAAGTCGATCCAGCTCCGCTACGACATTCCCACCGACCTCTGGCCCGTGGAGGGCAACGCGACGCAGATTCACCAAGTGCTGCTCAATCTGTGCGTGAACGCCCGCGATGCGATGCCCACGGGCGGCACCCTGCGCCTCGTGGCCACCAACTGCCAACTCGACGCGCCGGCTGCGGCGGCGATACCGGACGCCACGCCGGGCGCCTGGCTCAGGCTCGAAGTCGGCGACACCGGCACGGGCA
Organism: Opitutaceae bacterium; assembly: GCA_044358025.1. Lineage (GTDB taxonomy): Bacteria > Verrucomicrobiota > Verrucomicrobiia > Opitutales > Opitutaceae > GAS368. Next base: position 4,465 of record JBIKOK010000091.1, on the reverse strand, counting down.
TTCCGCCCGATGTCCTGGAAAGAATCTGGACGCCGTTTTTTACCACGAAAGGCATCGGCAAGGGCACTGGGCTGGGGCTTTCCACGGTTCGCGGCATCGTCGCCAGTCACCACGGCTTTGTCGACCTGCAGACGGAAGTGGGCCGGGGCTCCACCTTCCGGGTGTATTTGCCCGCCTCCGAGGGCGAAGCGACCCCGTCGGGCAGCGCCGAGCCCCTGGCCGACGCTCATCATCACGGCGAACTCATTCTCGTCGTGGATGACGATGCCGCCTTCCGCGAGATCGTCTCCGACGTCCTCAGGCAGCAGGGTTATCGCATCGTTAGCTGTGCCGATGGCCTGGAGGCGATCACGGCCTTCAACGCCCATCTCGGGCAAGTCTCCCTTGTGGTAACGGACGTCGACATGCCTCGGCTTGGCGGCGTGGCGCTGGCCCAAGCACTGGTGAAGATTTGTCCCGGCATCCGCCTGATCGCGATCAGCGGGGCCTCGAGCCGCTCTACTGGCGACGCGGATAGGCCAGCGATCCAGACGCTGGCGCACGCCATTCTCCTCAAGCCCTTCAAGCCCGATGCCCTGCTCGGCGCCGTGCATCGGGTGCTCACTGGGGCGCAAAAAGGGCCGTTCCAGGCGGAGGCTGAATCGTCCAAAGACCTCAGCGTCCCGCCGGCGAGCGAGCGGGCAAAAACGGCTGGTTGACCGAGGCACGCAGTTGGAACGAGGGCGAAGCGGCATCGCCGGCGGGCCGGCCTCGCGCGGTCCGTTCGCCGAGCCAAGGGATGGCCCGGCGAACTCCTTCCGGCATGGACCGAGACCAAAAGACAGCCCCCGTTCCCATCCCTCGCCGAGGGCATGCTCCGAGGCGGAGGAGGGCGCTCGCGTCATGGGTCGGGAAGCCGAGGCGGGCGAGGGCCGGTTGCAAGGGCGAACCAAGGGTGGGCGGCGGAGCGACACGGAAGGGATCATCGGGCGGGTGGGACGAGGAACGCGCCGAGGGCGTTGACGTCGGCGGAGCGGGCGGCGCGGGCGTCGTGGGTTTGCGCGGTCGGGCCGCGCAGGGGCGAGCGCGGCGTCGGCGGTGGGGGCGGACGCCGCCGCGGGGGCGGCGAGGCGGAGGGAACGGGCGGGACCGTCGCCGCCCCGTTCGGCGACCCGCCGAGGCGCGGCGAGAAACGGGAGGTGGAGCAGCGGATTTCGCAGGGTGCGGAGCCGATGCCGGGGGGGGCAACGCGTGGGCCGCGGTGGGTTCGTGGGTGGAAGGGGTGTTTCCCGAGAATGGGACGCGGGTGAGCGGCCGGCGGGAGTTTGGCGAACATCGGAGTTGAGTTGCGACGGGAGCCGCGCTGAATCGGGGCCAGCTTTTTTTCACCCTATGCAACCTCTGCCTTTTCGATTCGGCGCTGAAACTTACACGTGGTTCATGAAAGACTCCGGCCGCGCGCATGCGGGCCGGATCGGTCATATGATCGACGTCACGGCGAAGGCGGGCTTCCAGGGCTTTTCGCCGAGCCATGGTTGGATGGGCGACTACTTCAACGCGGACAAACTGGAAAAGGCGTTGAAGGACGCGGGGCTCGAGCTTGCGGCGATCGCACTCGTGCTGTCGTGGAACCAGCCCGAGGAGACCGCGCAGGAGCGGGCCGAGGCGAATGCGACGATCGCGTTGTTGCAACGGTTTCCCGGCGCGATGCTGTGCACGGTGCAGATGCCCGAGGGGCGGCACGATTTGGAGCAGCGGCAGAAGAATCTGGTCGCGAACCTGAACACGGTGTCGCGGCGCGCGGCGGCCGCGGGGGTGCCGGCGAGCTTTCATCCGAATTCGCCGCACCACTCGACGAACCGCACCGAATCGGATTATCGCGCGATTTTGGAGCGGCTCGACCGCACGGTGACGGGGTGGACGCCGGATGTCGGCCACATGGCGAACGGCGGCATGAACCCGCTCGCGAAAATGCGCGACTACGCGGAGATGATTAATCTCGTCCATTTCAAGGATTGGGACGGCCAGCCGGAGTTTGCGCTGATGGGCGAAGGCAAGGTCGACCTGGTGGGGATCACCCAATGGCTGCTCGATCGGAACTATTCCGGTTGGATCGTTTGCGAGGATGAGGCGAAGCAGGCGGTCGAGGATCCGGACGGCGTGACGCTGCACGACGGAAAATGGATTCGCGAGACGCTGATCCCGGCGTTGAAGCGCTGAGCGAACGTCCAACGCTGAAGGCCCGGACTCGGAGATGGAAATGCTGAACTCTTAATCGCCTGCAAGCAGGCCCCTACCTCGAACATGCCCTACGTCACGACCAACGGAATCAAACTTTACTATGATGAGCGCGGAGCCGGTGAGCCGGTGTTGCTCATCATGGGCATCACGGCGCCGGGCGGCGTGTGGGAAAAGCACGCGGAGTTTTGGGCGAAATCGTTTCGTTGCATCCTGCCGGACAACCGCGGGGTGGGGCTGACGGACAAACCGGCGGGGCCGTATTCGAGCGAGATGATGGCGGACGATTTCGTCGGGCTGCTGGATGCGTTGGGTTTGGAGAAAGTGCGGGTGGTGGGATGCTCGATGGGCTCGATCATCGCGCAACAGCTCGCGCTGCGGCATCCGGCGCGGGTGCGTTCGCTGGTGCTGATGTGCCCGTGGGCGCGGTGCGATGCGTATGCGCGGGGGATTTTCGACCACATGAAGGTGATCAAGGCGCGGCTCCGCCCCGAGGAGTTCATGAATTACATCCAGCTCCTGATTTTTTCGAAGCCGACGTGGGACGATGCGACGAGTTATGCGGGGCTGCTCGACGGGCAGCAGCAGGCGGGGGAGGGCGCGGCGCCGCAACCGCTGCACGCGCTCGAGGCGCAGGCGGCGGCGTGCGTCGGGCACAACACGGTGCACGAGCTGGGCAAAATCAGGGCACCCGCGCTCGTGATCGGCGGCGACGCGGATATCTTCACGCCGCGCTGGATGGCGGAGGAAGTGGCGGGTGGCATCCCGGGGGCGGAGCTGCACCTCTACCCGGGCGCGGGGCACGCGTTTCACTGGGAGCGGATCGAGGATTTCAATCCGCGCGTGCGGGACTGGTTGGCGGCGCACTGAAGCGCGCGAGCGAGCGCGCGGCCTACCCGGGCAGGCGCGCGAGCCGGGTCGGCGTCACGCGTCGAAGTTCGGGATTTTGAGACGTTCGCCAGCTTGGAGGGCGGACTGGTGGGCGACGATCCCGGGGGCGGTGTAGGCCAGCGCTTCGGAGATGTCCACGGCGGGACGGCGTTGGTGGAGAATCGCGTCGATGAACTCGTGCGTGATGAAGGTGTGGGAGCCTTCGTGGCCGCTCTTGTGGCGGAGGGGCTCGGGGAGGAGATCGGTTTTCCACCAGTCGGGAATCGGGAGGTTTTCGAAGGCGGGGAGGGCGCGCTCGAAGCCACCGCTGTCTTTTTCGGTCTGCCGGCCCGCGCGGACGAGGACGGCGCCGAGGCCGTGGGGGTCGGGGTAGTGGAAACTCATTTTGTCGCCGTAGAGGCGGGCGCGTTCGCCGCCGCGGTGGGCGCCTTTCCACCAGACTTGCACCTGCAGGGTGTGCCCGCGGCTCGTGCGGAACAGGGCGGTCTCGTTCCAAAACGGATTGCGGTAGGGATTGTTTTTGAGGAGCGGATCGTCGTCGCCCCAGCCGTGGCACGAGACGTCGGTGAGACGTTCGCCGGTCACGCCGACGAGGTGCGCGGTGCAGTGCGTCGGGTAGAGCATCGGAGGGAGTCCGTGGCGCCAGGTAGGTTTTCCGTTTTCGAACCAGAGCGCCTCCAGGCCGGCGTGGTGATACATCGATTCGGCGGCGTAGATGGTGCCGAATTTTCCCGCTTGGTAAAATTTGCGCGCGGTGATGGTGGCCTGCTGCCAGTAGCTCGTCTCGGCCATCATGTAGGTGAGGCCGGAGGCGCGCACGGCCTCGCGCAGGGTGGCGCATTCGTCGAGGGACATCGCGGCGGGGACGGCGCAGAGGACGTGTTTGCCGGCCTTGAGCGTGGCGAGGGTGTGCGCAACGTGATCGGGCGCGGGCGTGGCGAGGAAGACGGCTTCGATTTGCGGATCGCGCAGGAGCTCGGCGAGGGAGTCGTAGCTCTTCGTACAGCGGTAAACTTTCATGAGCGCGGCGCGGCGGTCGGCGCGGAGATCGCTGACGGCGGCGACGGTGCAGTTCGGGTGCTCGTGAAATTGGAACGTCGAACCGAAGCGTCCGCCGACGATGCCGAGGCGGATCCGGCGGTCGGGCGCGGGAGCCGAGGGAGCCGCGGGAGCCGAGGGAGCCGCGGGAGCCGCGGGGGCTGCGGCGGTGGCGAAATGGGGCGCCAGGGCGAGGGCTCCGGCGGCGGCGGCGGTGTGGAGGAAGTCGCGGCGGGTGGGGGGGAAGGGAGGCATGAGCGGGGAGGGGGATGGGCTGCTTCTCGGAGAGTGGGGATGGGCGGGGGAGCCGACTCAATCA
>JBIKOK010000090.1:0-24045 GCA_044358025.1 Opitutaceae bacterium | reverse complement strand
TCCTCTTCAAAAACGCTCAAAATCACTGGTCGCGGAATCCGTGACAACGCCTCTGAAAAAGACCGTTTTTTCGGCCGGTGAAGTGACCGACACTAACTGCGGTAGTCGGCGTTTTCGCTCACGTATTCGTGCGTGAGATCGCCGCCGATGACCGTCGCGGAGGCCGCGCCGTTGCCGACGTCGATGGCGAGTTCCACGCAGCGCTCGTGCGGCGGAAAATCGATCGGGGCGGAAAACACGCCCTCCTTGGTCGGCGGGGCGCTGGCGTAAAGTTCCGCACCGCGCAGGTGGGCGACGAGCGCGGTCTCCTTGGCGGGATCGAGCTGAAACACGCCGTTGGCGAAAATTTCGACGCCACCCATCGAGGCCCGGAGTTTGGACAGGTCCGTTTTGGGCGCAAACGCCCCGATGTGTTTGCCGATGGCCTGCACAAGCCGGCCCACGTTCGGGTCGTTGCCGGCGACGGCGCACTTGAAGAGCGGCGCATTCACGACGGCCTTGCCCAGTGCCCGCGCGAGCACGGGGCTCGCGGCATTCGACACGCAGACGCGGATCACGTGGCGTACGCCCTCGCCGTTGCGCACGACATCTTCCGCCAGGTCGCGGCAAACCGTGTGCAGGGCGCGTTCGAACGCGCCGAAGTCTTCGCACGGCACGCGCCCCGAGGAAACCAGCGCCACCGTGTCGGAAGTGCTCGTGTCGCTGTCGATGCTGATCGCGTTGAAGCTGGCGTCGATCGCTTTCGCCAGGAGCGCGCGCAACTCTCCGCGGGGCACGGCGAGGTCCGTGAGAAGATACACGAGCATGGTCGCGAGATTTGGTTCGATCATCCCGGCGCCCTTGGCGATGCCGACGATGCTGCCGCCGCCGACCTCGGCCCGGCGGATTTTCGGATAGAGGTCGGTGGTCACGATCCCCTCGGCCGCGGGCAAAATCGAGCCGCCGGTGAGCGCGGACACGGCCTGCGGCAGCGCGGCGAGGATGGCGTCGGCCGGCAGCGACCAGCCGATCACGCCGGTCGAACTCGGCAGCACTTGGGTCGCGCCGAGGCCGAGCAGGCGCGCCGTCTCCGCGCAGACGCGCTCCGCGGTCGCGACGCCGCCGGGCGCGCAGACGTTGGAGATTTTGTTGTTCACGATGATCGCGCCGAGCGTGGGGTCGTTGAGGCGCTTGCGGCCGACGAGAATGGGGGCGCCGGGAAACGCGTTCTTGGTGAACATCGCGGCGAAATCCGGCGTCGGCCGGTCGAGGGCGATGAGGGTGAGGGTCATCTTCGCGGGTTTGGGGGCCTCGCGCGGGACGAAGTCGAAGCGGGTCGTGCCGACGCGGAATCCCGCGGGCAGCGCGGCCTGTGACGCGAGCCACGCACGGTGGGTGGCGCGATCCGAAAACGTGAGATTTGTGCTGGGCACGGGAAAGCAGTGGGCGCGCCGTGGCGCGGAGTGAAGAAGATTTTCCGTACGATCCGTGGCGCGCCAGAAGACGACGGGTGAAAATTTTTGTGGAAATGCGCGGCGCGTGTGCCTTATTCGGGGCTTCTCTATAAAAACGTGAGCGCTCACTTCCGACTATTCCACCACGACGCGGCCGCCGGCCGCGCGCATTGAACCCCGATGAACGTCGCTGAAGTTACCGCCAAGGCCAAGGTGCTCCTCGAGGCCCTGCCCTACATCCAGGATTTTCGTGGCTCGACGTTCGTCGTGAAATACGGCGGGAGCTTTATGGACGATCCCGATCCCGCGGCCCGCACCCGCGTGGCCTACGACATCGCGTTTCTCGCCGCGTGCGGCATCAACGTCGTGGTCGTCCACGGCGGCGGCAAAGCGATCACCAGGGCGATGGAGTCGTCCGGCCTGAAGGCCAATTTCGTCAACGGCCTGCGCGTCACCGATGCGGCGACCATCGCCGTCGTGAAGAAAACCCTCGACGAAATCGTCAACAAGGACGTGTGCGACGCTGTCGCTTCGGCGAAAGGGAAGCCCAAGGGTTTGCCCGGCGATACGGTACTGGTGTGCGAGAAACTCGTCGTCGACGACGATGGTAACGCGGTGGATCTCGGCTATGTCGGCGATGTCACCGAAGTGAAAGTGAAACTGATCAAGAAGGAAATCGGCGACGGTTTCATCCCGATCATCTCGCCCGTGGCCGAAGGTTACGACGGCATGCCCTACAACGTGAACGCCGACCTCGTCGCGGGTCGCGTCGCGAGCGCGCTGCGGGCGCGCCGGTTGGTCTACATGAGCGATGTGCCCGGGCTGCTGTCGAATCCCTCCGATCCGGCGTCGCTGATTTCCACCCTTAAAATTTCGCAAGTCGACGAGCTGAAGAAAAAAGGGGTCATCGACAAGGGCATGCGTCCGAAGGTGCAGAGCGCGATCCGTGCGCTGGAGGAAGGCGTGCAACGCGTCCACTTTATCGACGGCCGTCTGCCGCACTCGTTGCTGTTGGAGATTTTTACGGACAAGGGCATCGGCACCGAAATTGTGCACGGCTGAGCGCAGCGAAAGAGACCGTGAGGATGAAAGTGACGGCGTGAAGGACGCGAAAAGGCTTCTTCCTGCTTTCACTTTCACTTTCACTTTCACCCTTATGACCGCTCCTGCCATCGTCCGCACCAGCACCGCCGATCTCTACGACGCGCACGTGATGAGGAATTATGCGCGTGCGCCGCTGACCCTCGTGCGCGGCCGCGGCACGCAGGTGTGGGATGATGCGGGCAACCGCTATCTCGATTTTACGTCGGGGATCGCAGTGAGTGCGCTGGGCCACTGCCACCCGCATTGGGTTGCCAGCGTGCAGCGGCAGGCGGGGGAGTTGATTCACGTCAGCAATCTTTTCCGCAATCCGGGCCAGGGTGAACTTGCGCGGCGCCTCGTCGGTTACGCCGGCCCCGGTCGGGTGTTTTTTTGCAACAGCGGCGCCGAAGCCAACGAGGCGCTCATCAAGCTGGCGCGGCTGCACGGCGTCGGGAAAGCCGGCGGGGAGGAGGGCAAGTGCTACAAGATCATCTGCGCGAAGAACGCGTTTCACGGGCGCACGTTCGGCGGCATGAGCGCCACGCCCCAGGAAAAAATCCAGAAGGGCTTCCGCCCGTTGGTGCCCGGCTTTTCCTTTGGCGAACTGAACAACCTCCAAAGTTTCGCCGACCTCGTGGACGACCAGACGGCCGCGATTTTTGTCGAGACGATCCAGGGCGAGGGCGGCATCAACCCCTGCACGCCGGAATTCCTCGTCGGCCTGCGCCGGCTGTGCGACCAGCACAACCTGCTGCTGCTGCTCGACGAGGTGCAGTGCGGGATCGGGCGCACGGGACGGTTTTTCTCCTACGAGTACGCGGGCGTCACGCCCGATGCCATCGGGATGGCGAAGGGCTTGGGCGGGGGTTTTCCGATCGGGGCGGTGTGGGTGCGCGAGCGTAACGCGGAACTCTTTCATCCGGGCAACCACGGCACGACGTTCGGCGGCACGCCGCTCGCGTGCGCGGCGGCGCTCGCCGTGCTCGACGTGATCGAGCGCGACGGTCTGTTGGAGCAAGTCCGGGTGAACAGCGCCGGCTGGGCGGCCGAGCTGCGGAAGCTGGCGGTTGATTTTCCGGCGCAGGTCCTCGGGGTGCGCGGTCAGGGATTTCTGGTGGGCGTGCAGCTGGCGGGCGATCCGGCGCCCTATCTCGCGGCGCTGCGGGAGCGCGGCCTGCTCGCGCCGAGTGCGGGCGGCAATGTCGTGCGCCTGCTGCCGCCGCTCAACGTCTCGACCGACGAGCTCGCCCAATCGGTCGAGATCTTCCGCGCCGTGCTGGCGGCGAAAGCCTGATTGGGCCCGCCATTTTTCCCTCGTGGACGGCACGGGGCAGGCTTAGACCCCTTCATTTTCCATGAAGCACTTCCTCAAAGAGACCGACTTTGCGCGATCCGAGCTGCCCAAACTGTTTGCCCTGGCGCGCGAGTTGAAACGGAAGCGCGGCACGCGCGGCGCGCCAACGCCACTGAAGGGCCAGACCTGGGCGATGATCTTCTCGAAGTCATCCACGCGCACGCGCGTCTCGTTCGAGGTCGGGATTCACGAGCTCGGCGGCAATCCGCTTTTTCTCAACAAAAACGACATCCAGCTCGGCCGCGGCGAGAGCGTGGAAGACACGGCGCGCGTGCTGTCGCGCTTCGTGCACGGGCTGGTGGTGCGGACGTATGAGCACGGCGAGGTCGAGCGGCTCGCGGCGGCGGGCACGGTGCCGGTGATCAACGCTCTCACGGATTTTCTTCACCCGTGTCAGATTTTTACGGACGCGTTCACGATGACGGAGCGTTGGGCGAAGGGCACGACGGGGGCGAAGCTCGTCGACTCGCTGCGGGGTCGGAAGATCGCCTTTCTTGGTGACACGGCGTGCAACATGGCGAACTCGTGGATTCTCGGGGCGAATCTGTTTGGGATGACCATCGCGCTGTCCGGGCCGAAGGAATTCGCGCCGGCGAAAGAGTTCCAGGCGCAGCTGGCCAAGGAGAAATTTCCGGGCGGCGGCACCTACCAGTTCACGACGGACCCCTACGAGGCGGTGCGCGGGGCCGACGTGGTTTACACCGACGTGTGGGTGAGCATGGGCAAGGAAGAGGAGGCGAAGGAACGCCTCCGCGTGATGGCGCCCTATGTGGTGACCGGAAAACTTTTCGCGGCGGCCAAGAAGGATGCGCTCTTCATGCACTGTCTGCCGGCCCATGCGGACGAGGAAGTGATGCAGGAGGTCCTGGACAATCCCCGGTCGATCATCTTCGACCAGGCCGAGAACCGGCTGCACATGCAGAAGGCAATTTTGGCCACGCTCGCGGCGGCGGCGCAGAAATAGACGGGCCAGAGCGTGGCGGGCCGCGCCCGCCGAGCGGGTCACGGATCCGGGGCGAGGTCAGGGCTCAAGGATGTTCATGTAGCGGCCGCCAATTTGCTGGAAATGTCCGGTGCTGAGGTCGCCATCATCGATCAGGGCGTCGATTTCCTGCATGCGGGCGTGGTCGATGGTTCCGCCGCTCACGGAGACGGCCACGGCGATGCCGTTGATGTTGCGGTCATAGTTCCAGTTGCCGCCGACGACCGTGGTCTTGGTCCAAACGCTCACCTGCAGGGCGCCGGAGAGACCGGCTGGAACCAACCCCGGACCCACGTTCGGCGGCCAGCTGCCATTTGCCAACGAGTAGGTTTCGAAGGCCTGGGTGAAAATCCGAAGATCGCTGACGAACCGGCTGTTTTGTGAACGCCGTTGCACGCGCTGGAAGGCCGGAATCGCCATCGCGGCGAGCAGGCCGATGATGACGACAACAATCATGATCTCGACGAGGGTGAAGCCCGCCCGGGGGACCCGCGGCGGACGGGGGAGGTGGTTTTTCATGGGGGCACTGGGCGATGCAAGGACTGATAAATAATCATCGAAAGCTGACGGTCCCCATCTTCCACGAAAGAGGCCTAGGCTCAATCTTCGGGGCGTAAACACCCTGTGAATAGATCGAGGCGGCCTCCGGGGCGGCGCTACGTGGTCCGACGCTGCATGCGCCGCGGGCGGTCGGGCGGTGACCGGCCAAGAAGGGGAGATGCGAGGAACGTGCGCTTTTTCTTTTGCGCGGCGGCGCGCGGTTTCCCCACACTGGGCCTCCCATGAAAATCGTCCTCGCATACTCTGGCGGCCTCGACACGTCCGTCATCGTCAAGTGGCTCAAGGAAACTTACGACGCTGAGATCGTCACGTTCGCGGCCGATGTCGGCCAAGAAGAGGAGTTGAAGGGCCTCGACAAGAAGGCGCTGAAGACCGGCGCGTCGAAGCACTACACGCTCGATCTCGTCGAGGAGTTCGCGAGCGACTTCATCTATCCGATGATCCGGGCGAACGCGATTTACGAGGGGCAGTATTACCTCGGTACGTCGATTGCGCGCCCGCTGATTGCCAAGGCGCAGGTCGAGATCGCGAAAAAGGAAAAAGCGGACACGGTGGCGCACGGGGCCACGGGCAAGGGCAACGACCAATGCCGTTTCGAACTGACCTACATGGCGCTTGCGCCGCAGCTCCAGATCATTGCGCCGTGGAAGATGGAGGAATATCGCGCGCTGTTTCCCGGCCGGGCGGAGATGATCGCCTACTGCGCCGAGCACAAGATTCCGGTCGAGGCGTCGCTCAAGAAGCCGTATTCGATGGACCGCAATCTCCTCCATATTTCGTACGAGGCGGGCATCCTGGAAGATCCGTGGTTCGATCCGACGACGAAGGAGAACAAGGCGATGTTCAAACTCTCCGTCGCCCCCGAGGACGCGCCGGACAAGGCCGAATACGTCGAGCTCGATTTCGTGAAAGGCGACTGCGTCGCGGTCAACGGCAAGCAGCTCACGCCCGGCGGCGTGCTGAAGGTCCTGAACAAACTCGGCGGCAAACACGGCATCGGCCGCGTCGACCTGGTCGAGAACCGTTTCGTCGGCATGAAGTCCCGTGGCGTCTATGAGACCCCGGGCGGCACGATCCTGATGCAGGCCCACCGCCAAGTGGAGTCGCTCACGCTGGACCGCGAGGTCTTGCACCTGCGCGACGGGTTCATTCCGAAATACGCCGAGCTCGTCTACAACGGCTTCTGGTTCGCGCCCGAGCGCGAGATGCTCCAGGCGATGGTCGACGAGAGCCAGCGCTACGTCACGGGCACCGTTCGGCTGAAGCTGTACAAGGGCAACATCATCACCTGCGGCCGGAAGTCGAAGTATTCGCTTTACGACGACAAGATTGCGTCGATGGAAGGCGTGAAGAGCTGGTACAACCAGAGCGACGCGACCGGGTTTATCCGCCTCAACGGCCTGCGCCTCCGGGCGCGCAATCTCGCGCAGGGCGGCCCGAAGGTCTGAGTCCGACGGTTCATCAACCGCCGCGTAGTCCTCCGAAACCCGGCAGGATTCGCGGTGGTTTCGTTGGCGGCGGTCCCCGCCCGGTTTCCTGACACGGCCGGCTTGCCAGGGGGCGAATAGTTCCTGTGCTGGAGCCCCCAGTATGACCGCGCCTACGACCGATCTCTATGTATAAGCTCCGGCCCAATCCGGCCAGCGGCGAGCTCTGGCCCGCCGACGAACGACTGACCGATCCACAATGGGCCCCGGGGTCGGTGGCCGGGGAAGCGGTGGCGCGGGTGACGCGGTCGCCGTTTCCGTCGGCCCCGCCGCAGGGGATGGTGCCGACCGATGGGTCGCCGCGCGCGATGATCAGCCGGAAGTTGGAGGATCTGTTGATCCGCGAGGCGCATCTGCGGATGAGTCGGGCGGAGTTGGTGCCGGCGCTCGTGGCGCAGGAGGCGGTCGAGAAAACGGTGGTGGAGGCGCGGCCGCGCTGGCTGTCGTTTCACGCCAAGGAAACGCGGGTGGCGTACGAGTCCCGGTTGGCGGAGGTGCGGGAGACGGCGCAGATGCTGCGCGACGGCATCGCGCAATTGAACCGGGTGGAGCCGCACATCCGGCGGATGGTGCGCGACGAAGTGGAAGACCTGTTGCGGACGCGGTGTCCGGAGTACGTGCAGGCGTTGGCGGCGCGGGACCAGAAGGAGGATTGGCGGCGGTGTTTGAATCGCTTTGCGCAGCGCATGCACAATTTTCTGCAGGCTTTGGGGAGCGCGCGGAATATGGCGTGCACCGCCTATACGCGGGATCGCCAGGTGTTTTCGCCGGCGGCGGTGCAGGGCTTCGCGCTCGCGAGCGAGTGTGCGAAGCAGGTGGAGGTTGAGGTGCAATTTGCGAACCGCATCGCGGATTTGCAGCGGGCGATGTTTCGGGAATCGGGGTTGGAGGCGGCCGCGCTACCGCGCTTGCCCACGACTGCGTTCTCCCGGACGGTGGCGACCATCGCCTCGGTGCCGCTGACCGAAGCGCAGCTGCGGTTCGATACGATTATCGCCGAGGTGCGGGCGCTCTATGAAACGAGTGTACCGGAGATGATCACGCAGGCGGAAGCGGCCGAAACGGGCCACGGGTCATTGATCGACAATTTTCTCCATTTGGCGTGGGAGCAATTGCGCGAGGAAGTTGCGCCGCTCGTCCGGCCGGAGGAGATGGAGGCGAGCGTGGCGTCGACGGAGCGGATGCTGACGGAGCACGCGAAGCGGACGGTCCATGGGCGGCTGAAGCAATCGTTGGGGACGCGCCCGCCGGTGGGGCGGCGGTGATGCCGCGGCGGCGGGGCGGATCAAAGCCGGAGCTCGACGCGCTGATCGAGCGCGGTGCGAAACACGACGCGGTCCGGCAGGACGGCCTCCAAGAACACGTCGGCGAGGACGGCCGCGCCGGGTTCGAACACTTTGCCGTCGATGACGATGCGCGCGCCGTCGCCGGTGCGGCGGGCGGTGATGGTCAACGCGCGCACTTGGGCCTCGAGCCCGGGCGCGAGGCGAGGTGCGGCCGCCTCGGCCGTTTTTGCGGCGGGAAGTTTGGCGGTGTGGGCGGGCGCCCGGGCGGGGAGGGGCCGGGGGGAGGCCGCAAGCGGTGCCCGTGGGAGCGGGGGCGGGGACTGGGGTGGGAGAGCCCGCCAGACGATCAAGGGCAGGGCGGCGGCCGCACCGGCGGCGACCACGGTGAGGGCGAGGCGGCGGTTTTTTTGGGGTGGGCCAGCGGCGCGTACTGGCATGGGGGGCGTCGAGGTGTGGATCGCCGGGACGACGGATTGCGCACAGGGCACCGGGGGCGTTTTTTTCCCCCGGTGTCGGGCGAGGGCGGCGGCGATTTGGCTCACGCGGAGGACCGTAGGAAAAAAACGCCTCTGGGGAAGGCGGATCGGCGGGCAGGCCGGCCGGTGGTCAGAACAGCGAATTGGCCACGACGCCGAGGGCGGTGATGGGTCCGGAGTCGCCGAGGCCGTCGATGGCGGTGTTGGCTTTCTTCAACACCGCCTGCGCGTCGCGGAGGATGCTGTCGTCGTGGAGGAGTTTGCCGAGGGTGCCTTCGCCTTTGGCGAGTTTGTCGGAGACCGCGCGGAGATTCGCGACGGAGCTCTTGAGGTCGGTGGCAGTTTTCTCGTCAAACACGAGTGCGCCGAGGGCGCCTTGGCCGGTTTTGACCTGATCGATGATGGCCTGGGCGTTGGCGACGAAGGTGCGGGCGTCGGAGGCGACGCGTTTGATTTCATGTACGCTGGCGATGAGTTCGTCGTGCACTTTCGGGTCGTTGATGAGCCGGCCGAGGGTGCCTTCGCCGTGGTTGAGTTTGGCGGTGACGTCCTGGAGATTCGTCATCGTCGCGGTGATTTTGTCGGAGTTGTCGGTGACCACCTTGTCGATTTTCTGGAACAGGCCGGGGGTCTTGCCGTCGCCGCTGACGGCGCCCGTGATACTGTTGAGTGCGCCCTCGAGTTTTTTGCCGAGGTTGCCGAGTTCGCTCATGATGGCGTTGATGTCGGGCGTGACCTTGGTCTGGATTTCGGCGCCGTCCTTGAGGGCGGCGGCGTCGGCGGTACCGAGTTCGATCCCGATGTAGTTGGTGCCGATGAGGCCGGCCATGACGATGGAGGCGACGGCGTTTTCCCGGATGGTGACCTTCGGGTCGATGCGGAGGACGGCTTCGGCGCGGCGGCCGGAGGGGGAGAGGTGGGTCTCCTCGACCGAGCCGATTTTCACGCCGGCCATGCGGACTTCGTCGCCCTGCTTGAGTTCTTTCAGGCTTTCGAAGCCGGCGATGAGGGTGTAGCCGCGGTCTTTGAAGACCTTGCCGTCGCTGAGGGTCTCGAAGGTGACCCAGATGAGGGCGAGACCGAGGAGGAAGAAGAGGCCGACGCGGGCGGTTTGCTGGGCGTTGTTCATGGTTTAGGTCTCCAGTTTTTTGAAACGGGGATGCTTAAGGTCGATCTTGGGATTGAGGAATTCGGCGACGCGGGGGTCCTGCGGGTTGCGGAGTTCCGCAGGGGTGCCGAGGCTGACGAGTTCGCCGCCCATCAGAATGCCGACGCGGTCGGCGATGCCGAGGGCGAGTTCGCGGTCGTGGGAGACGACGATGCTGGTGACGTGGTATTCATCCTTAAGGGTCGCGATGATTTCGGCGATGGTGGCGGACATGACGGGGTCGAGCTCGCTGGTGGGCTCGTCGTAGAGCATGAGCTGAGGCTCCATGACGAGGCCGCGGGCGATGGCGACGCGTTTTTTCATGCCGCCGGAAAGTTCGGAGGGGGCTTTGTTCGCGGTGCCCTCGAGGGAAAGAATCTGGAGGGCGCGCATGACTTTTTCGCGGATGGCGGCCTCGTTGGCGATCCGGTGTTCGCGCGGGTAGAGGGCGAGGTTGTCGTAGACGCTGAGGGAGTTGAAGAGGGCGCCGGATTGGAAGACGAGGGCCATGCGGACCTGTTCGCGGGTGGATTCGGCGGCGGCGTCGCGGCCGTCGACGGTGACGCGGCCGGCGGAGGGGCGTTCGAGGCCGACGATATGTTTGAGGAGGACGCTTTTGCCGGAGCCGCTGGGGCCCATGAGCACGAAGATTTCGCCGGGCTCGACGGAGAACGTGACGTTTTTCAGCACCTCGAAGCGGCCGAAACTTTTGGACAGGCCCTCGACGGCTACGCCGACGGCGGCGGTTTCCGAGTGGGTGAAAGGGTTGCGGGTGGGATGACAGGTCATGACTGCAGGTGCATGAGGGCTTTCGTGACGAAGTAATCGAGCACGAGGATGAGAATGAGGGAGGTGACGACGGCCTTGGTGACGGCGGCGCCGATTTCGCGCGGGCCGCCGCGGGTGTTGAGGCCGATGTTGCAGGAGACGAGGACGATCACGAAACCGAAGACCTCGGCCTTGATCAGGCCGTTGAGGACGTCCTTGAATTCCATGAAACGGCGGAGGACGGAGAAGTAGGCCTCGGGCTCGATGGCGATGGACTGGGTGTATTTCGAGATGAGCGCGCCGCCGAACCAGCCGACGAGGTCGGCGATGATGGCGAGGACGGGCATCATGACGAGGACGGCGGCGAGGCGGGGGAGGACGAGCATCCGGGCGGGCGGGATGTTCATGGTCTCGAGGGCGTCGATCTCCTGGTAGACTTTCATCGAGGCGAGTTCGGCGGCGATGGCGGAGCCGACGCGGCCGGCGAGGAGGATGGCGGCCATGACGGGGCCGAGTTCGCGGGCCATGGAGAGGCCGACGAGGGAGCCGATGAACTGTTTGGCGCCGAAATTCGACATTGAGTAACCGGCCTGCAGGGCGAGGACGCTGCCGATGAAGAAGCTGAGAATCGCGACGATGGGCAGCGTGGTGTAACCGATCAGGAAGCACTGCTCGATGAAGCGGGCGCGTTGGCGCCAGAGGGTCGGCGTGTAGGAGGCCGCGCGGAACAGCAGCTGGACGGTGCTGCCGATGCCTTCGAGGATGGCGGTGAGTTGGTTCATGTCAGCGGACGGACGCGAGGCTCACGCGAGCGGGTTTCGAGGGAAAATCTAACCAGAAGAGGCGCCAGGCGCGTTCGCCGGCGGGGCGGCGGAGGCCGAGGAGGCCGCGGCCGAGCGCCAGACGTTCCTCGCCCGCCGGAGCGGGGGCGACGGTCGCGGCGGAGGCGGCGGTTGGCGCGGCGGACGGGCGATTTTCCCACGTGATGAGGTCCCAGAGGACGGAATGGCGGGCGTGGCCCGGCGTGCGCTGATCGTAGCGGTAGAGGGCAAAGAGCGGCGACCAGACTTCGCGGATCTTCGTATTGCCGGGAAAAAAGACTTCGAAGGGGCTGAGCGCGAGGGTTTGGCGACGGCCGGCGCCGTTGTCCCACGTGCTGAAGAGCGGCCAGACGTGGCGGACCGAGGCGGGGGCGAGGTTGGGTTGGGTCGCACTGCGCTGTTCGAGGGACCAGTAGAAGACGTAGAGAAACTGGGTTTTCGTCTGGGCGATATCGCCGGTTGTCCAACGCGCTTGGCGGAAAAACGGCCACGCGATCCACGTCTTGTCGGTGCCTTTGATGACCGAGTGCGTGTAAAAGGGCCCCCAGCGGTTCACCAGTCGGTCGTCGCCGTGGCCGTGCACGAGAAACGGCCAGAAGTAGCGCGTTTCGTGGTAACGCCAGGGGGCCGTGCGCGCGGTGTAGCCGAAGAAAGGCCAGAGAAAATCCTCGTTCACGAAGCCCGGGGCGGTGGCGCGGGTGTAGAACGGCAGGGCGCCGATCTGGCGAGACGGGGCGGTGCCGGCCGGGGCGTCGGAGGCGGGTTGCTGCGTGTGGTGGTAACCGAGCGGCCAAAGATAAAACGCGCGGTGCGATTCGCCGGGGCGTTCCTGCCAGCCGAAGAGGGGCCACAAGGCGAAGCCATGAGCGGTGCCGCGGGTGGTGCGGACGAAGGGCCACGGCGTGGAGATGGTCGTGGCGCCGCGTTTTTCAGATTCGACGTAGAGGGGGAAAAGCGTCCACGCGAGGCGGTCGTAGCCGAGGCGGCTTTTCACGGTGCCGGCGACGGGAAAAAGGGCGCGGTAGCTGTCGGCGGGGTCCTGCGCGCGGCGGGAAAACCAAAACGGCCAGACGTCGAAGGCTTCGCCGGACTCGAGGAGGCTTTGCGGCGCCGGGGCGCCGGCTTTGCGGCCGGAGCGCTTGATGAGTTCGAACAAGCTCCAGGCGTAGGTCTCGTCGCTGGCGCTGTAAGTAAAGAGCGGGTAGAGGCCCAACCCCGTGCGAAGGTCGCCGCTGGGTTCCTTCGTTTGCACCCAAAACGGCCGGACACCGCTCGTGATGGCACCGTCGGGGGCGGTTTTGGAAAAAAGCAGGGGACCGGCGGCGGTTTGGGCGGTGATCCGACCGGTGGCGTCGGTCCGCTCGACCCCGAGGGCCCACGTGGGCCGCTCGCGCTCCTCGGCGGCGGCAGGCGCCGCCAACAGGGTCGTGAGACCGAGGGCGAGGAGAAGGCGGAAGGTCATGGTTGCTTGGAAGCGGCGTGGTGGCGCCGCCGCGGACCGGGCGACGAGTCGGCGTCGGCGCGGCCGGTGGATAGTTAGGGGCCTAACCAAAGGAGGATTCGGGCTCGGTGCAAATCTTATGTGAGGAATGACTTGGAAGGGAAAATCGGTGTGGGAGCGGCGGCGGCTCCCACGGTCGAACGGCTTCCGGGTTTCAAGCGGACCGGCCGTCGGCGCAGGGCGTGCGCGGGTCAGACCGTGACAGTGGCGCCTGGTGCCACTCCTTCGAACGCCTTGTCGGCGAGGCCCGCGGCGGTGCGGGCGGCGGTGAGCGCATGGACGGGGTCGTCGCGGCCCTCGTCGGTGAGTTGAAAGGTGCCCCAGTGCAGGGCGAGGCTGCGGCGGGCCCCGTGTCCTGATGGCAGCGCACCGCTTCGGCGGGATTCAGGTGCATCGGGGCCATGAACCAGCGCGGTTCGTAGGCGCCGATGGGCACGAGCGGGAGGTCGGGGGCGCCGGCGCGGTGCCCGATGGAGCGAAACAGCTCTTCGTCGTAGCCGGTGTCACCGGCAAACCAGAGTCGGTGGGCGGGCGCGCCGAGCGAGAGGGAAAACCCGCCCCAGAGGCGGTGATTACGCGGAGTGCCGAGTCGATTGCTCCAGTGGCGGGCGGGCGTGAGGGTGACGGAGAACGCGGGCGCGATGACGTGCGACTGCCACCAGTCCAGTTTGACAATGCGACGGGCGCCGCAGCCGGCGAGCAAGGCCCGAGGGCGGCGCGGGGCGACGAAGAGGGGAGCGGGTTGGGCGGCGAGGCGGCGCAGGGTGGATTCGTCGCCATGGTCGTAGTGATCGTGGCTGAGCAGCACGAGGTGGACGGGCGGGAGCGCAGCGAAGGCGAGGCCGGGCGGATGCACGCGGCGCGGCCCGCCCACTGCCGCGGACTGGCGCGGTCGGAGAAGACCGGGTCGGTGAGAATATTGCCGAGGGCGGTTTGGAGGCGAAACGTGGAATGGCCGATCCAGGTGGCGACAATTTCGTCGGCGCACGGAGCCGGCGG
Source organism: Opitutaceae bacterium (assembly GCA_044358025.1). Classification (GTDB taxonomy): domain Bacteria; phylum Verrucomicrobiota; class Verrucomicrobiia; order Opitutales; family Opitutaceae; genus GAS368. Next base: position 10,147 of record JBIKOK010000090.1, on the reverse strand, counting down.
AGGGGGCGCCGGGAGGAGCGGAACCAGGGCGGGCCAGCGGCGGGGGCGCGCGGTGAGCTTCCCGCGGAGCCGATCGAAGCGGCGCCCGCCGCTGCGCCGGTCGGGAGCGGAATCGGTTTTCCCGTTGAGTTGGGCGGGGAGTGGCGGTGTCATCGCGGCGTGGCACTGATGACTACGAATTCGCTGGCGGAGCAAATGGATCGGGCGGAGGGCGGGTCGTGCGCATAAGCGGCGGCCTCGCGCGGGGCATCACGTTGGCGGTGCCCAAAGGCGAGGTGACGCGGCCGGCGACGGACGGCATGCGGCAGTCGGTGTTTTCGAGTCTCGCGGCGGCCGTGCCGGGCGCGCGTTTTTTGGATTTGTTTGCGGGCAGCGGCGCGTATGGCCTCGAGGCGTTGAGCCGCGGCGCGGCCGGCGGGGTGTTTGTGGAACAGAATCCGCGGGCGGTGGCGTGTGTGCGGAAAAACATCGAGGCCGTGTGCAAGAGCCTCGGCCGCGAGCCGCGCGACCTCGGCGTCGTGCAAATGGATGCGCGCGGCGTGCCGTTGGGCGGCGGTGCGGTGCCGGACCTAGTGTTCATCGATCCGCCGTATGAGATCGTGGCGGAGGTCGCGCCGGGCTTGTTTGCGAAACTGGCCGAAGTGCTCGCGCCGAAGCCGGACGCGATCGTGGTGTTCGAATTGCCGGGCGAATTGGAGTTGGCGCCGGCGGGTTGGACGCTGCTGAAGCGGCTGGGCAAGGGCGCGCGGCAGCCGACCGTGGCTTTCTTTCGGCGGACGGGATGAAGGCTTTCGGTGGCGGGTGATTTTTGCAGAGTAGGGGGATGAAATCGGGCTTTGCCGGCGGTCTTTTTTTGCTCCTGACGATGACGCTGGCGCACGCGGCGGCGCCGCGTTGGACGGGCGATCGCGCGTTGGGCGCGCAGGAGTTGGAGGCCCAGTGGGCGGAGGTCGCCGACGTGAACCGCGCGATGCCGATCCGTGGTGTGCTGCGGTTTGCGGTCGAGGCGACGGGGCTGGGGTGGCACCCGGAGCGGGTCGAGGTGGCGCTCGCGCGGGCGCGGGCGTTGCAGGATCTGGATCCGGCGAGCAAGACCTTCGGGAATTTCAAATGGCACGGCGGCGATCCGGGGGTGCGCGATCTGAACGCGGTGGAATTTGCGGCCCAGCTGCTGGGGTTCATGCGGGCGGCGCAGTCGGACAAGCTTTCGGTCCGCGCGCGGGCGCAGATCGACGAGATGATGGCGGAGGCGGTCGCCGGCCTGCGGAGCCATGGGGTGAAGGTCGAGTATACGAATATTTTCGTGATGAAGGCGTGGGGGCTGATCGCGGCGGGCGAGGCGTTGGGACGGGCGGACGTCGCGGCGGACGGTTATCGGCGGTTGGACGAGTGGGTGGCGTTTACGGCGCGTCACGGCCTCGCCGAATACGGCGCGGTGGTCTACTACGGGATCGATCTGGATTCGTTGGCGATGCTGGCGCGCCTCGCCGGACGCGCGGAGGCCCGGGTGAAAGCCGAGCGGGCGATCCGGCTCGTGTGGACGGATCTCGCGGCGAACTGGTGGGCGCCCGGCGACCGGATGGGCGGAACGAACGCGCGGACGTATGACTATCTTTACGGCCGCGGCTACACCGAGGCGCACACGTGGACGGCGGGTTGGTTGCGGGAGCGGCCGACGTTGGAGGGGGCCGGCTGGCTGTCGGGCGTGCGGCCCAATCTCACGACGTTGCGCGAGGCGGTGACGTGGCCGCCGCCGGCCGAGTGGACGGAGGCGATCCGGGCGCAAGTGCCGCGCGTCGTCGTGCAACGGTGGGGCGACCGGCCCGAACATCTCGCGGTAAACTGGATCGGGCGCCACGTGAGTTTGGCATCGGCGGGTGCGTCGCGCAGCCGCGACGAACGCACGCTGGTGGCGAATCTGGGCGACACGCCGGCGGTGCCGCAGCTGACGCTGTTTATGGACGGGCGGAACGATCCGTATGGATTTAAGAAGGACGTGGGCGGGAAGTCCCTGCACCTCACGCCGTTCCTCGCCACGGTGCAGCGCGGTGCGGAGGTGTTGCAGGTGTTGTCCGACGAGCCGATCGGGCCGAACACGCGGAACCGGCCCGGTGATCTTTCGGGTTTTCTGACGCACGTCACGGTGCCCGCGACGGCGGAGGTTTGGTTCGGCGACACCCGGGCCGAGCCGGGCCCGGCCGCGAAGCCGACGGTGGTGCCGGCCGGGGCGGCGGTGTTTGTGCGGCTGGGGGACGCGGTGATCGGGCTGCGCGTGCTGCTCGCAACGACGACGGCGGGCGGCCCGGCGCCGGTGCACTGGGTCGAGGATCGGCCGGGCGCCGTCGCGCGACGGTTGACGGTGGTGCATGCGGCGGAGGAGCCGCGCGGACGGGGGACGGTCGCGGTGTGGCTGCGTGCCGGGGATGGCCTCAGCGAGGCTGAGTTTGCCGCGTGGCGGAAGAATTTCGGCGGAGCGAAGGCGCAGGCGACCTTGGTCGGAAACATCGTCACCGCGGCGGTTGCGGGAGAAAAGGGTGAGATGCGCATCGAGGCCGACGTCGTGGCCGGAGAACGGCGCGTCGTCACGGGCGGCGAGGTTTCGGCGCTGTTGAGCGTGAACGGCCGCGACGTGGGCCGCGAGGTGATGGCGGACGGCGGGTTGCGGTGAGTTGGGACCTGGCCGGCTCCCGGTTACATCAGCCCGAGTTTGGCGCGGATGAGGGCGAGGGCGGCGAGGGTGGCGGTTTCGGTGCGGAGGACCCGCGGACCGAGGTGGGCGAAGGTGAAGGCGTGGCGCCGAAACAGACCGCGCTCGGCGGCCGACCAACCGCGCTCGGGGCCAAAAGCGAGCACGACGGGAGTATCACCCATCAGATTACACGCTGAGAGCGCGGCGGGGGACTCGTAGTTGTCGAGGACGAGGCGGGCGCCGGGAGCGGCGGGGGGCAGTGCGGCGATGATTTCGCCGAGGGGGCGGCCGTGGGTGACGACGGGCAGATGGGTGTCGAAGGCCTGTTCGGCCCCGATGATCACGTGGCGGCGCCAATCGCCGGAAGACCAGAGGGTGCTGTGGGCGTAGTTGGGGTCGCCCTTTTCGGTGGTGACGAAGTGGAGCGCGGCGACACCGAGCGACGTGGCGTCGCGAAGGATGTCGCGGGCGGTTTGCGGACGGGGGAGACCGAGGACGAGGGTGATGGGCGCGGGCGCGCGCGGCGGTGTGGCGTCCCACGCGAAGGCGAGCGTGAGGGTGGCGGGGGCGAGGGCGGTGAGAGTGGCTTTGCCGCGGGGGCCGTTGATCAGACCGCAGTCGAAGGTGTCGCCGACGGCGCGGCGGAGCACGGTGAGCACGTGCACGGCGCGCGGGTCCGTGCGCGGGAGCGGGGCGGCGGTCTCGGAGGGGGCGAAGAGGATGAGATTCACGGAGCGGGAAACCGGGAGATTGCGGATTGCCGGGGACGTGTCGCGCTGTAAGTTCGGTGCCCGATGAGGGCTACGACGGTTTCGACGTTCGCTGGGTTTAAGAAGGCCGGAGTGAAGGAAACGACGGTGCTGCTCGCGCTCGCGTGGCTGATTCCGTTGGCGATCCACCTCGCGCCCTGGTCCGGAGCGCGCCCGCTCGGGGCGTATTTGCTGCCGATGTTTTGGGCGACGTTTGTTGCGGTGTATTTTTACGGCGCGGGCCTCGGGGTGGTGGTCGGGCTGTTTGCGCCGGCGATCAATCTGCTCGTGACGGGCCTGCCCGCGTGGAAATTTATGAGCGGGCTGATTTTCGAGCTGACGGTGTTTGCGCTGGTGACGGCGTGGGCGGTGCGGCGGGCGCCGCGGTTTGTGCTGGCGGCGCCGCTGGGCTACGTGGTGGCGAAGGTCGGCAGCACGGGCCTGCAGGCGGCGACGGCGGCGTTCGGGGACATCGGGGCGCCGGGAGAATTTTTGGTGCGGTCGCTGGTCGGCGGAGTGGCCGGGCTCGGGGTGCTCGCGGCGATCAACGCGGGGCTGGCGTGGGGCTATCCGAAGGGGGCCGGCGGGGCGAAATGACGCCGTTGGCGTTTGAGGAGATCGCGGCGCGGCTGGGGGCGTGGACGTTTCCCGCGGGCATCGACGGGGTGGTGGGCATCGCGAGCGGGGGCGTGGTGCCGGCGGCGCTCGTGGCGCAGCGTCTGGGCGTCGGGCTGAAAGTGATCGCGCTCAACTACCGGGACGAGGCGAATGCGCCGCGGTTCGAGGCGCCGAAGTTGCTCTCGTCGGTGCCGGAGCTCGGGACGTGGCGCCGCGTGCTGCTGGTCGACGATGTGTATGTGAGCGGGCAAAGTTGGCACGCGGCGCGGGCGTGGTTGCCCGCGGCGGTCGAGGTGTTCCCGTTTGTGCTGAAAGGGAAGGTCGACTTTGCGTTGATCCGCGACGTGGAAGGTTGCGTGCAGTGGCCGTGGAAGGTGCAGTGAGCGCGCATGTCCGACGAGAAACCTTCTGCTGAGTTGCCGCCGCTGCCCGCGCCACCGCCGGCGCCGCCGACCGTCTGGTCGCGTTTCGCGAAACGGTTCGGGCCGGCGGGGGTGGTGCTCGTGCTGATCGCCACGAAGGGAAAGACGGTGGCGCTGCTCGCGTTGAAATTTGGCGGACCGGTGCTGAAGACGGGCGGCACGATGATCCTGTCGATCTGGTTCTACGCGATGAACTGGGGCTGGAAATTTGCGGTGGGGTTCGTGCTGCTGATTTTGGTGCACGAGCTCGGTCATCTGATCGTCGCGCGGCAGTGCGGGCTGAAGGTGGGCGCGCCGGTGTTTATTCCGTTCATGGGGGCGTTCATCGCGCTGAAGGATGCGCCGAAGAACGCGTGGGTCGAAGCGTGCGTGGGCATCGGCGGGCCGCTGCTCGGGTCGCTGGCGGCCGGGCTGTGTGCGGTGGTGTTCCGGTTGACGGGCGAGCCGCTGTGGAACGCGCTGGCCTACACGGGATTTTTTCTGAATTTGTTCAACCTCGCGCCGATCGGGTTTCTCGACGGGGGACGGATTGTGACGGCGCTGTCGCCGTGGCTGTGGTTGGTGGGGTTGGGGGTGATGGTGGCGATGATTTTTTCGCACCCGAATTTCATGCTGGTGCTGATCTTGATCCTGTCGCTGCCGCGCGTGTGGTCGCTATTCCGGCCGAAAACGGACGACGAGAAGCGGTATTTCGAAGTGACGGCGGAGCAGCGCGGCACGATGGCGGTGCTCTACTTCGGACTCGTGGTGCTGCTCGTGATGGGCATGCGGCTGACGCACGTCGTGCCCGGGGCGTGAGGGCGGAGGGCGGGCGCAGCGCGGGGGGCGCCGGGCTACTCGGCGCTAGACGGGGAGGGGTGGGGGCGTTGATGCTGGGCGGGTGTTGATTTTGAATACGCTCGCGCCGGTGTTTTTGCTCGTCGCCCTCGGGGCGGTGCTGCAACGGACGGAATTTGTGTCGGTGAATTTTTTGCGCGAGGCGAACCGGGTGACCTACTGGCTCGGGTTGCCGGCGCTGTTGTTTTCGCAGCTGGCGGGATCGTTTCAGGAGGCGGCGGGAGCGAAGCCGATGCTCGGGGCGATGTTGACGGCGACCGTGCTGACCATCGTGACGGGGTATCTTGCGGCGTGGGCGATGCGGGTGCCGGAGGCGGCGGCGGGGACGTTTGTGCAGGGGGCGTTTCGCGGGAATCTGGCGTTCGTGGGGTTGCCGATCATTTTCACCCTGCCGGATGCGGCGCTCGGCGCCGGGCTCACCGTGCGGTCGGCGGCGGTGATCACGGTCGCGCCGATGATGGTGTTCTACAATGTGGCGGCGGTGGGGGTGCTGTTGGTGAGCCAGCATCCGATCAGCTGGAAAATGGTGCGGCCGTTTTTGAAGCAGCTGGCGACGACGCCGCCGCTGCTCGCGACGATCGCGGGCGTGAGTTTCGCGCTGATGGGGTGGAAATTGCCGGCGAGCGTGGACAAGACGTTTGCGTCGTTGGGCGAGATGGCGCTGCCGTTGGGGCTGTTGGGCGTGGGCGGCTCGATCGTGACGTCACGGCTGGGCGGGGCGTGGCGGCGGCCGCTGGCGTCGGCGCTGGTAAAAACGGTCGCGGGTCCGGCGCTGGGCTGGGCGGTGGGACGCGGGCTGGGGTTGGGGGCGCTGGAGCTGAAGATGGTAATGATTTTGATGGCGTGTCCGGCGGCGATCGTGAGCTACACGATGGCGTTGGAGATGAAGGGCGACGAAGCGATCGCGTCGGGGGCGATCGTGCTGAGCGTGGTTACGTCGCTGGTGACGCTGGCGGTGATCGTGGGGGCGTTTTGAGGGCGCCCGCCGGACCGTCCGAGTGTTTTCCGAGGACCGGTTTACGCGGGGTGACCGCGGACCGGAAGGTCAATCCTTCGGGATTTCCAACGCCATGCCGGGTGTGAGCGGGCGGCCGCCGCTGAGCTGGGCGTTATTGGCGAAGTAGATGGTGCGCCAGCGGGCGGGGTCGCCGTAATATTTCTGGGCGATTTTCTCGAGCGTGTCCGTGGGCTGGACAAGGTGGATACGCACGGCCTCGACAGGGACGGCGGCCGGGGCCGGGAGGGGCGGGCGCGGGGCGGAGGCGGCGGAGGGATTCAGCCGGGCGGGGTTGGTGCGGAGTTCGGCGGTCGGCGCGGCGTCGGTGGCAGGGGCGTTCGCGCGACGCACGGGGGCGGCGAGGGTGGCGACCCCGGCGGACGCGGCTTCGCGGGTTTCGGCGAGGGTGGCGGGTTTGGCGTCGCTGCGGGCCATGACGGCGGTGAGTTGCGCGGCGTTGGCGGCGGCCTGCTGTTCGGCGCGGGCGCGGGCTTCCTTTTGGGCGAGGAGTTCGGTGTTGAGCTGGGCGAGGGCGGACTGGACCTGCTCGTTCTGGGCCGAGACGGTCTTCACCTGCGCGGTGAGGGCGGTGTTTTCGACGCGCGTGCGGTCGACCTCGGAGCGGAGGCGCGCGTTTTCCTCCTGGAGCTTGGTGTAGTTGCGGAGGGAGGCGGCGAGTTTTTCCTCCAGTTCGCCGGCTGGGGCGGCCGAGGGGTATTTGGCTTCGCTCAACTTGGCGTAGCTGGCGCGGAGCGCGGCGAGTTCGCGGGTGGTTTCGTTGAGGCGGGAGACGATTTCGGGGGCGGGGGCGCCGCCGGTGCCGCGGTTTTCAAGGGCGGCGCGGAGGGCGGCGCCCTCCTTGCGCGAGAGCACGAGCTCCTGCTTCAGGATTTTGTGCTCGGTGGAAAGCTCGGAGTAGGTGGTGTTGAGCGTCGCATCGGTGGCGGTGGCCTCGGGCAGGCGACCGAAATGGACGAAACCGCAGCCGGAAAAAGCCAGAAGGAGGGCAAGCGCCACAGAGGCGCGGAGAAAACGCATGGCGAGGGAGGGACGAAGGAAGAGAGGCGGGAGCAGGCGATTTTTTCGCGGAGGGCGCGGTTGTGGGCGCGGAGCCGGGAAGTTTCGGGGAGAAAGTACGAGAACGCCGACAAGAACGAGAACGAAGTTCCGCCGTGGGAAAAGAAAAACGGCGTTCAGCGACGCCGTTGGGTGCACTGGCGGAAAAAAGGGGGGGCGCCGCGTTACGGGATGCGGAGCTGTCGGCCAATGACGAGGTTGTTGTCCTCGCCGAGGACGTCGCGGTTGGCGACGAGGATTTCGGCCCAGCGGCCGGGGGTCCCGTAGTAGGTGGTGGAAATTTTCGAGAGGGTGTCGCCGCCGGTGACGGTGTGATAGCGGGGGGCGCCGGCGGAGGAGGGGACGCGGGTGATGGCGCTGGCCGGATTGCCGGGCGGCGTGACGACGAAGGTGGCGGTGACGGGGCTGCCGGTGGGGCGCGGGGCCGTGGTGGTGACGGGCGACGGGGCGGTGGGGCCGGAGGTGGTCGTCGGGGCGGCGATGCGGGGGGCGTTGGCGGCGGTGCCGAGGCGGGTCTTGAGCTGGAGATTTTCCTCGGTGAGCGCGCTGGCCTGGGCCTGGGTTTGCGCGAGCTGTTCGCGGAGGGTCTGGGCCTGGGCGGCGAGGGGTGCGGCGGCCTTGGCCTTGGTGAGTTGGCCTTCGAGTTCGGCTTTGGCCGTCTGGAGCTGGTTGTTTTCGTCGCGGAGCATTTTCGCGCCGTTGAGGGCGGCGATGAGCTGGGCCTGGGTGTCGGCGAGGGCCCTGGTGTCGCCGGGCGACGAAGCCTTGGCGGAGAGCTGCTGTTGGAGCGTGGTGCGTTCGGCTTCGAGGGCGGAGACCTTTTGGCGGAGGGATTCGAGCTGGGTGCGGAGTTCCGCGGCGTCGGAATCGGCGGGGGCGAGGGCGCGGGCTTCGGCGGCGGGGGCGGAGCGCTGCTGGGCCAGGGCGGTGAGGCGGGTGTTGGCGCTCTCGAGCTGGGTGCGGAGCGTGGTGGCGTCCTGTTCGGCGTGGGCGCGCGTTTCTTTTTGGACGAGGAAATCGGCGTTGAGCTGGGCGAGGGCGAGCTGAACCTCGGCGTTTTTTGCCGTGATGACTTTGACCTGTTCGGTGAGGACGACGTTTTCGGTGCGGGTCTTGGCGACTTCAGTGCGGAGGCCCGTGATCTCTTCCTGCAGCTGGGTGTAGTTGCGGAGGGACGAGGCGAGTTTTTCCTCGGTGCCGGCCAGCTTGGATTTCAGGTCGGCGATTTCGACGGGGCTGGAGGCCAGGGAAGCGCGCTGGGACTGGAGTTGGGCGTAGCTGGCGCGGAGCGAGGCCAGTTCGCGGGCAGTCTCGGACAGTTTTTCGGTGAGACGGCGCGAGGTATCGCCGTCGGCGGCGCGATTTTCGATCGCGAAGCGGAGGGCGTCGCCCTGGGAACGGGTCAGGGCGAGTTCCTGTTGGAGGATTTTTTTCTCGGTGCGGAGCTCGGAGTTTTCCCGCATGAGTTTATCGTCGCCAACGACGGTTGTGACAGGAGAGGGCAGGCGGCCGACGTGGACATAGCCGCAGCCGCTGAGCGCGAAAAGCGCGAGAGGGGTCAGTAACAGACTGAAGCGGCGGATTCGCATCTGTCAGGATGAAGGTGAGTTGAGGCGCGGGGGGCAATCCTCGAAAGAGGCGGAAATTACGAGCGAAAAGGGGCGGAAATTACGGACAAAACGGGGGCGTTTGCCGAGGGAAGAAGGGGCGGGGAGGGCGGACGAATTTCAAGGAATGCGGAGGACGCGGCCGGCGATGAGGTCGCGTTCGCTGCGCAGGACGTCGCGGTTGGCGGCGAGAATTTCGGGCCAGCGGCTGGCGGCGCCGTAGTATTTTTGGGAAATTTTGGTGAGGGTATCGCCGGCGACGATGATGTGGGTGGAGCCGGGATTCGTTGCGGGGGGCGGCGTGGCCGCGACCGGGGCGGCGCGGGGCGGGGCGGAGGGCGCGGCGGTGGGGGCCGGGCGGGTGGGTTCGCGGTGGGAGGCGGCGGCTTCCGCGGCGGCGGTGAGTTTGGCGGACCGGGCGGCGAGGTCGTCGCGCTCCTGGACGACGATCGAATAGGAGCGGAGGGCTTGCGCGAGTTTCTCGGCGGTGCCGGTGGCGGCGGACGATTGGGCGGACAAGTCGGCGGCGAGTGCGGAACGTGCGGTTTCGGTTTGGGCGAGGCGGGTAGCGAGGGCGGATTTTTCCGCTTCGAGCTGACGGAGGCGGGACTCGAGTTCGGGGGCCGGGCCGGGCGCGGGTGTGGCGGCGACGGCGGCGGCGAGGTGGTCGCGCTCCTGCGCGAGGACGGAATAGGAGCGGAGAGCGACGGCGAGTTTTTCCTCGGCGTCGGCCCGGGCTTGGGCGGCGCGCTGGGCCTCGTCTTTGGCGGCGGCAATCTCCGTGGTGGCGGCGAGGGCGGAGGCGGCCTCGGCGGCCGCGGCGGATTCGGCGGTGGTGCGGGCGGTGGCGGCGTTGGCCGAGCCGGCGGCTTGGGTGGCGGCGAGGTCGCGGGCGAGGGTGGCTTTTTCGGCGGCGAGCTGGGTGCGGGCAGATTCGGATTGTGCGAGCGCCGCGGCGGCGGACTGCGCCTGGGTGACGAGGGCGGCGGCGCGGGATTTTTCTTCGGCCAAAAGGGCTTCCGCTTTCGCCAGAGCGGCGGCGGTCGCGTCGGTTTGGGCTGCGAGGGCGGCGGCCTTGGATTGTTCGGCGGCGAGCTGGGCTGCGGTTTTCGCGAGGGATGCGGCGGTGGCCGCGGCATTGGCGTCGAATG
>JBIKOK010000212.1:0-11639 GCA_044358025.1 Opitutaceae bacterium | reverse complement strand
GTGCGGCGGCGCCCCCACGTAGAGTGACCCTTCGTAAAACATCGCCCCCTGCGGAAACATCATGTTTTCCGCGAACACCGTCGACGTTTCGTAACGCCCGTCCCCGTCGCGATCCACCAGCCGCACGATGCGGTGCGGCTTCTCTTCGAACTGCTTCACCGCCTTCTCGCTCAACCCCGACGAGTCCGTCACGTAAAGCCGCCCTTCGTCATCAAATGCGATCGAGATCGGGCGGTTCACCGTCGGCGGCGCCGCGACGAGTTCAACCGTGAATCCCGCCGGCACCGTCAGCGTCTGCGTGGCAAATTTGAACGAGGCCGTCTGCGCTTCCGCCACCGTCATCGCGCCCAGCATCGACGCCACGGCGGCCAGGGCCCGGCAGGCACCACGCAGCGAATCAGGGAGCAGGGGTAATCGCACCACCCCCCGAAACCACTGCACCCCTCCGCCTCTGGCAACGCGCAAAAAAAACGTTCCCGCCCGCCGCCCCGCACTCTGGGCTTCGCGCCGCCCGGCGAACCTGTCATACGCCCTTCGCCCCACCCCATGCTCCCGCTCCCCTCCTCGCGCCCCGCGCCCGCCGCGCTCACCCGCCGTGAAGCCATCCGGTTCACCGCGCGCCTCACCGCCGCCGGCTTCGCCTTCCCCTCCGTCCTCCGCGCCGCCCCCGCGCCCGCCTACCCCCACGGCGTCGTCCGCGGCGAACCCACCGCCGACCAAATCGGCGCCGCGGTCCTCGCCTCCGGCGGCAACGCCGTCGATGCCGTCGTCGCCGCCGCCCTCGCCGCCGCCGTTTGCGCCCCCGCCATGACCGGGATCGGCGGCTACGGCGCCGCAATCATGATCGCCTCTGCCGACGGAAAAAACGTCGTCGCCATCGACGCCAACTCCGCCGCGCCCGCCGCCGCCCGCGCCGATATGTTTCCCCTCGACGAGAAGGGCCACGTCCGCGGTCGCGTCAACGACGTCGGCTGGCTCGCCGCCGGCGTGCCCGGCATCCTCGCGGGACTGCAACTCGCCCTCGACCGCCACGGTACGCGCTCCTTTCGCGACTCAGTGCAGCCCGCGATCGCCCTAGCCCGCGACGGCTTTTCCCTCACCGCGTCCGTCGCCACGACCATGCGCAACCTGACGCCGACCTTCCGCACCCACGCGGGCGGTCGCGCCCTTTTCCTCAAGAATGGCGCCACGCCTGGCGCCGGTGAAATCTTCCGTAACCCCGACCTCGCCGCCCTCCTCACCACCCTCGCCCAACGCAACTCTGTCGACTCGTTCTACCGCGGTGATATCGCGCAACGCATCGCCGACGACTTCGCCAAAAACGCCGGCCTCGTCACCGCCGCCGACCTCGCCGCCTACCGCGCCCATGAGGTCGCCCCGCTCCGTTTCGCTTGGAACGGCAGCGATGTCTGCACCGCTCCGCTCACCGCCGGCGGCTTCACCATGCTGCAGTGCCTCACCACGCTTCGCGCCCTCGACTGGCACCGGCAACCCGCCGGTCTCCCCCGCACCCACGCCTACCTCGAAGCCCTCCGCCTCGCGTGGCGCGACCGCCTCGCCCTGCTCGGCGATCCGTCCGCCGCCCCCATCCCCCAGGAAAAACTCCTTTCCGACGCCTACGCCCGCGACTGCGCCGACCGCATCCGCCACGCCGTCAAGACCGGGACCATCCTCCCGCAATCCGCCACCCCCCGCCCCCACGGCGGCACGATTCACCTCAGCGCCGTCGACCGCCACGGCAACATGGCCGCCATCACCCTCACCCACGGCAACGGCTTTGGCGCCGGCGTCACCGTCGACGGTCTCGGCCTCACCCTCGGTCACGGCCTGTCGCGTTTCGAAACCAAGCCCGGCCACCCCAACTCCCCCGGACCCGGCAAACGTCCGCTCCACAATATGTGTCCGAGCATCGTCCTGCGCGACGGCCGCCCCGTGCTCGCCCTCGGCGGCCGGGGCGGACGGAAAATCCCGAACGCCGTCCTCGAAACGCTCACCCAATTCGTCGCGCTCGACCGCCCGCTCGAAGCCGCCGTCGCCGCCCCACGCCCCCACACCGAAGGCACCTCCGCCATCGAGCTGGAGGCGGCTTGGCCCGCCGCAGAACTCGCCGCGCTTCCCTCGCTGGGCTACAAAGTGAAGTCGGCCGTGAGCGCCACCGTGAGCGCCGTCTGCTTCGATCCCCGCTCCGGCGAATCCCGCGCCGCGCTGCGCTAAACGGTCCCGCGCCCGGCCTCTATTTCTTCGCCGGCGCCACGATCGCCTCCGTCGAAATCTCCGTCACGACGCCGCGCAGATACCGGTCGAAAAACTGTCGCGCGCGCCGATTCGCCTCCGCGTTTTGAAACCCGTGACCAAAGCCCTGCATCGGAATCAGCGTGTGCGGCACGCCGCTGCGCTGCATCTCCGCGTCGAGCTCCAAAGCCTGCACGTAGGGCACCAGCTCGTCGCTCGTCCCGTGCGCGGTGAAAACGGGCGCGTGCCCCGCCGTGATGTGGTTCACCGGCGAAGCCTCCCGCGCCAGCTCCGCCTTCTCCCCTAGCGTCCCGCCGAACAGCACCGTCAGCCGCCCCACGAGCGCCGCCGCCTGCGCCGGACCCGCGCGCGCCGACTCCGGCTCGGCGAGAAAATTGATACGCCCGAAAAAATTCACGATTGCCGCGACGCGACTGCTCTCCGTCGCATGCGGTCCCACCGTGCCCTCTAGTTCCGGCACACCCTGGCTCGCGCCCAAGAGGAGAGCCAGCGTGGCCCCGGCCGAATTGCCCACCACCCCGATCCGGTCCGGATCGAGTCCGTAGCGCGAGGCGTTGGCCCGCAGCCACCGCACCGCCGCTTTGCAGTCCTGGATCTGCGCGGGCCACGTGGCCTCGCCCGCCAAGCGATAGCCCACCGAAACGCCCACGTAGTGCCCGCTCGCCGCGTAGGGCTGCACCCATGACTTACCCGCCGACTTGCTCCCGTTCTGCCACCCTCCGCCATGGATAAACACCACGACGGGCAACCGCTGCTGCGACACGCGCTCCTTGGGCAAATAGAGATCCATCGTCTGCCGCGGATTCCCGCCCTCTGCATAGGAAACATCCCGCTGCACCTCGACCGCTTCAAGGTTTGCGGCCGGCTCGGCCGACCATCCCCGCACGACCGCGAGCGCACCCACCAGCACCAGCCCCCCTCGGCATCCGGACCGCCACACCCTCCCCTTCACTCCGGAGGAAATCCAACATGTCGTCGAGAGCAGGGGGCGCATCGCTCTGCTGTCTCGCCCGGTCGCATCCTTGTCAAGCGAGCCGGCTCATACGCCGCCAGATCGGCCCGACGCGCGGGTTCTCCACGTCATGCCCGAACGAGCGCCCTTGCCTCGCTGTGCCTCACCGCCCACCGTCCCTTCGTCTTCGGCTCTCGGTCACCCCAATCCGCCCTTCCCCATGGCTCGCTTTCTACTCGTCGGACTTCTTTCAATCCGTGTGGCTTGCGCACGCGTCGTCCCTGCATTTCTCGCGTTGGCCCTCGGTTCGTTTTCCTCCGCGGCCGACGCGCCACCGCCCAGCACCGGCTCCCTCACCGGCCTCGTGGCCTTCGCCGCCAACGGCGAGGTGCTTGAGCGCGCCCGCGTCACCGTCGAGGGCACCGCGTTGGCCACGCTCACCGACTCGCTCGGCCACTACACGTTTCCAACCGTGCCCGTCGGCGCGGTTCGCGTGCGCGTTTTCTACACCGGTCTGACTCCTGAAACTGCGACCGTTGCCATCTCCGTGGGCCAGTCCTTCCGTCAGGACTTTAACCTCCGCCCGCTCGGCGAAAGCGCTGCGTCGAGCCCCGGCCCGGTGAAACTCGGCCAATTTGTCGTCGCCTCTTCCCGCGACATGGATGGCGCCGCGATCGCCATCAACGATCAGCGCTTCGCCTCCGATATGCGCAAGGTCATCGCGGCCGACGAATTCGGCACGACCGCCGATGGCAGCGTCGGCGAACTCCTCAAGTCCGTCCCCGGCGTGTCGGTCGCCTGGGTCGGCGGCGAAGCGATGAACATCCAGCTCAACGGTGCTCCCGCCGACTACACGCCGGTCACCGTAAACGGCTTCGACCAGGCGAGCGCGCAGGCCAACACCGCCCGCAACATGCAAATGACCAATGTCGCCACCAACAACCTCGCGCGGATCGAGGTCCGCTTCTCGCCCACGCCTGAATCTCCCGGCATGGCCCTCGCCGGCTCGATCAACATGGTTCCGCGCAGCGCCTTCGACCGCTCCAAACCGCTCCTCAACGCCAGCGCCTACGTGCTCATGCGTGACGACGCGCGCGACCTCCAGCCCACCCCCGGACCCGGCCGCGGCACCACGCGCAAAGTAAATCCCGGGTTCGAATTTTCCTACGTTAAACCCGTCAACGCCCGCTTCGGGTTCACGCTCTCCGGCGGTTCGTCGACCCAGTATCAACCGTCGACGTTTGTGCAGACGACGTGGCGCGGTGCCGCTGCCGCCACCAATGGCGGTTTCCTGCCCACCACCACGCCCGACAAACCGTATCTCAGCGACTTCCTCTTCCGCGACTTCCCCCGCCAAACTCGTCGCACGTCCGCCGGCGCCACCGTCGACTACAAACTCAGCACGACCGACCGCCTTTCCTTGTCCGTGCAGGGTGCCACCTTCGCCGGCGACTACAGCAGCCGCGATCTCACCTTCAGCGTCAACCGGGTGCTCGTTGGAAATTTCGGGCCGACCTACACCCACGGTTTCGCCGGCGGCGGGAGCCTCACCATGGCCAATGCCGACCGCGACCAAGACTCCGCCAATCTGAGCGCCAGCCTCGTCTACCGCCACGCCGGTCCCCTCTGGAAAATAGAAGCCGGTGCCGGCGACTCCCGCGCCCGCAGCATCTCCAGCAATCTTTCCCGCGGCTACTTCGGCGGCGTCTCGGCCCAACGCTCCGGCGTCACCATCTCGTTCGACGACATCGGCCCGTTTCGTCCGGGCCGCATCACCGTGACCGACGGAGCGACCGGCGCTCCCGTCGATCCCTCTGTCCTCTCCAGTTATACGCTTACCAGCGGGAGTGGAAATTCCCAATACGGCCGCCGCCTCGACGACGTCACGTACGACATCAAACGCAGCGCCTACGCCAACCTCGCCCGCGATTTCGCGTGGCGGGTGCCCGTCGCCTTGAAGGCCGGCCTCGATCTGCGTCAAGGCTCGCGCGACCGCCTCGGTGGGTCCGCCGTTTACACCTTTGTCGGCGCCGACGGCCGCGCCACCACCGCCCCCACCGGCACCAGTGACGACAGTGCCGCCGTCGTCCTCGATCCCGAATTTTCCCGTCGCCCCGGCGTCTTCGGCTTTCCGTCCACGCAACGCATCAGCAACCAAAAACTCTGGGAGCTCTCTCAGGCCAAGCCCGCCTATTTCACGCAAAACGAAAACAACGCCTATCGCTCCAGCGTCGGCCTGTCCAAATACGCCGAAGAGATCACCCGCTCCGCTTATCTGCGCGGCGACATCCAGCTTTTCGAAAACCGCCTCAAGCTCACCGGCGGCCTTCGGGCCGAGCAGACGAATATCGTCGCCGATGGCCCGCGGGAAGATCCCACCCTTAACTTCCAGCGCGACGCCAGCGGCCGCCCAATCCTCGGCGCCAACGGCCGGCCGCTCCCCCTCTCCACCGCAGCGCTCGATGTTTCCAAGCGCACCTATCTCGCGCGCGGCGCCCACGTGGAAAAAGAATACCTGCGCCTCTTCCCCAGCCTGAATGCCAGCTACAACCTCCGCGAAAACCTGCTCGCCCGCGCGGCCTACTACCACTCCGTCGGCCGGCCCAACTACAACCAATACGCCGGCGGCGTCACCCTGCCCGACCTCTCCGCTCCGCCGGGCCCGACAAATTTCATCTCCCTCAGCAACACCGCGATCAAGGTCTGGAGTGCGCGCACCGGCAAACTCGGCCTCGAATATTATTTCGAAGGCATCGGCCTGATCTCAGTCGGCGCGTATCGCCGGCAATTCGAAAACTTCTTCGGGAACACCACGCTCGCGAGCACGCCCGAATTCCTCGCCATCCACGGCCTCGATGCCGCTGAATACGGGCTGTTCGATGTCCGTACTCAATATAATCTGCCCGGCACCGTGCACATGGATGGCGTCGATCTCCAATACCGGCAGTCACTCACGTTTCTCCCCTCCTGGGCGCGGGGCATTCAGGTTTTCGCCAGCGGCGTCTCGCAGCGCATCACCGGCGCCGAGGCCGACAATTTTTCCGGCATGATCCCGCGCACCGCCAGCGCCGGAATTTCCCTCACCCGGGCGAAGTTCAACCTCCGTCTCAATTGGACCTTCCAAAGCCGCCGGCAGCTCGCCGCGATCACCGGCGGCAGCGTCGGCCCCGACACCTTCACCTTCGCCACCCCGCGTCGCCTCATCGACGCCACCGGCGAATATCACCTCACGAAAAAACTCTCGGCCTTCGCCAACATCCGCAATCTGACCGACGAACCCGAGGACTTCGAACGGCGTGGGCCGCTGACGCCCGCCTACGCCAAGTTCCGACAGAGCGACCGCTACGGCGCGTTGTGGATCTTCGGCCTGCGGGGAAATTTCTAGCCCCATGCCCTCCTTGCCGCTCGCACGACTAACCCGCGTTGCCCTTTTCCTCTTTAGTTTCGGTGCCGGCCAGTGCTGCGCCGCCGCCGCCGCGCCCGCCTCCCTTCCGCCCCTCGAAACCGCTCTCGCCGCCAAACGCGACCTCTGGGGCGAGGCCGCGATGGCCCAACCCAACGGCGCGAGCTACGAGTTTCTCGCCCCGCTCCTGCCCCCGTTGCGCTACACTCACGCCGACTTCCGCCACTACCCGATCGTCCTGAGCGCCCCGCACGCCAAGACCAAGGCCCGCCTCATCTCCGATGGCAGCGGCGTCAACCTCCGGGGCGGTGCCCGCAGTTGGCACGATTCCGCCGTGCCGTTTACCTTCCGCGTCGGTCCCGATGAATTCCGCTTCGGCACGATGCCCGAGCGCACGTCCGCACCTTCACTCGCCGAGGGCTGGCTCCCGATTGTCGAAATCCGCTACGAGCACCGCTCGCCCGTCCTCTCCGAGGGCGCCGTGCCGCTCACTCACACTCCGGTGCCGCGCCCGGCGGAGGTTTATCGCCTCGAATCCTTCGCCTCCACCGAGGCCGCACTCGCGGACCACGGGGTCGTGTTTTCACGTTTCTCGCTCGCGCAAGGCGGCGCCGGCACCGTCACGATTACCATCGATGATCGCACGCCGCTCACGTTCGCCGACCGTCAGCTCCGCAACGAGCGCGGCGAAATCTTGGCCGTGTTCGAAGGCGACTGGAAATGGGAGCGCCAACGCGTCACCGCCCGCCTCACCGCGCAAACCTCCGTCGCACTCGCCATCGCCACCAAACCGCTGACGGCCGGGAGCGCGTCGAAATTTTCCTACGCCGATCAGCGTGCCACCGCCGTCGCTACGTGGCGCGCCTTCATCGCCGCCGGGATGCAGGTCGAAACGCCCGAGCCGCTCGTGAACCACGCGTGGCGCGCCGTGCTCGGCCAAAACCTCGCCCTGATCAACGGCGCCAGCATGCGCTACAGCGCGGGCAACCAATACGACCAGATCTACATCGTCGAAGGCACCGATGCGGCGTTTGCCTTCACGCTCTGGGGTCACGCCGCGGAAACGCGCCGCCTGCTTCCCACCCTGCTCGACTTCACGCGCAAGGGTCTCGAACACCATCAAGCCGGCTTCAAGGCCGTCACCGTTGCCCGCTACTGGTGGCAGACGCGCGATACCGCGGGTGTGCTGGCGCTGCGTCCACGCTGGGAAAAAGAAGGCCGCCGGCTCCTCGACGAACGCACCGGCCCGCACAGCCTCTTCCCACCCGGCCGTTACACCGGCGATATCAGCACGCCCGTCCAAGCCATCGGCGCCAACGCCCACGGCTGGCGCGCGCTCCGCGACCTCGGGGCGTTGCTCGGCGAGATCGGCGATCCCACCACGGCCGCCCGCTACACGGCTGCCGCGCGCGCGTTTCGTCCGGTCGTCCTCGATGCGATCGAGCGCAGCGTGCGCCGCGAAACCACGCCGCCCTTCATCCCCACCGCCCTGCTCGGCGACGAACCCGTCCACGATCCGATTCTCCACAGCCGCATCGGCAGCTACTGGAACATCACCATCGGCTTCACCGCCCGCAGCGGCCTGTTTGCTCCCACCGACCCGCGCGCGGATTGGATTTCCCGGTATCAGGAAACCCACGGCGGGGTCTTCGTCGGCCAACTCCGTTCCGGCGGCGACCAGTTCAATTTCTGGCCCAGCGATCAACGCATCAATCCCGTCTACAGCACGCGCTACTTCCTCGAACTCCTCCGCCGCGACGATCCCGAGCGCGCACTCGTGAGTTTCTACGGCATGCTCGCGCACGGTTTCACGCGCGACACGTTCGTCGCCGGTGAAGGCACCTCCGTTCACTCCGTCGATGGCCATGGACGTTTCTTCTACTGTCCGCCCAACAGCGGCTCCAACGCGCACTTCCTCACGATGCTGCGCCACCTGCTCGTCGAAGACTCCGACCTCGACGACGACGGCCGCCCCGACACGTTGCGCCTCTGCTTCGCCACGCCGAAGCGCTGGCTCGCCGACGGCCAATCGATCACCGTCGCACGCGCCCCCACCGCCTTCGGCGAGGTCTCTATCAAACTCACCTCGCATCTCGCCGCCGGCGAAATCCTCGCCGAAATCGCCCTCCCCTCCCGCGCCAGCCCCACCCGCACTTTCCTCCGCGCCCGCGTCCCCGACGGCTGGCGTATCACCAGGTGCCTCACCCCCACCGGCGAACTCCCCACCGACCCCCAAGGCACCGTCGACCTCACCGCACTCCGCGGCCATATCTCGCTCCGCTTCCACGTTGCACGGAGCGCCACACCCACGGATCACTGACCCGGCAAGTGACTCGAATGTCCGGCCGCCGCCACCTTTTCTCCGCCCGGGCTCGCCGCGTATGGCTCCGGGGCATCCCGGCACTCGCGCCAGCTCAGGCTGGCGGTGCGGCGGAGGCGGGCCGGGGCGTCGCACTGCGGCCGGGGCCTCGATGCGGTGAGCGCCCGCGCAGCCCTTGGGGCTCTCCGCCGCGTACCACGCCGGGCGAGCAGACGCGTCACAGCCCCAACTTCGCCGCGGCCCCACGATCCAGCCAGCGGCAGGCGCCCCGTGAGTTTCGCCAGCAATCCTTCTCCGCGACCGCCCGTTCTTGGCTCGTAAAGTATTCGGCGATGACGCGGTGCACGGTCGCATACGGCGCGACGCGGTCACTCAACGGGCAGTTGCTCCCGTACACCGTGCGGCCCGGACATTCGCGGCGCGTCATCGGGCGTGAGCAGCGACAGGGCCCCGGTCCGAAATCTGCCGCCCCGATCTAAATCCGGAGTCGCCCCTCCTCCCGCCGTCGTCGGATCACGCACCCCCCACGAAAACCGACTGGCTTCCCGCCTCGCCGCGCCACTAGGCTTCCACCTCTTCTTATGAAACTCCCCTCCGTTTCGCTTCACCCCTTCCGTCTGGCGCTCGCGGCCCTATGTGCCGTCCTCGTCGCCGTGTCCGCCCACGCGCAGACCAAAATCAAAGTCCTCATCATCGACGGCCAGAACAACCACCAGTGGCCCATTACCAGTCCGATGCTGAAACAGCTCCTCGAGACCACCGGTCGGTTTAGCGTCGATGTTGCCACCGCGCCCCCGGCGGCCCCCGCCGCCCCCAAAATGGCCAAGGAGGCCACGCCTGCCCAAAAAACCGCCCACACCGAGAGCCTCACCAAACACGCCGCCAAGGTCGCCGCGCACAAGGCCGCCGCGCCCGCGCTTTGGGCCCAGTGGCGCCCGAATTTTTCCGCCTACGCCGTCGTCGTCTCCAACTATAACGGCGAGCGCTGGCCCGCCGAAGTCGACGCCGCGTTTCTCTCGTTCGTCAAGAACGGCGGCGGCTTCGTCTCCTACCATGCCGCCAACAATTCGTTCGCCGACTGGCCCGAGTATAACGCGATGATCGGTCTCGGCGGCTGGGGCGGGCGCAACGAAAAATCCGGCCCCTACCTGCGCCTGCGCCAAACGGTCTGGACCAAGGATCCGACCCCCGGACCCGGTGGCGGCCACGGCGCCCAACACGAATTCCTGATCGAGTCCCACGTGCCCGACCACCCGATCCTGCGCGGCCTCCCCGCCAAATGGATGCACGCCAAGGACGAACTCTACCACGGCCTCCGCGGGCCCGCCGATAACGTCACCGTGCTCGCCTCTGCCCTCTCGGATAAAACCAAGGAGCAGGAACCACTGCTCATGGTTATCCCCTACGGCCAAGGGCGCGTCTTCCACACCGCCCTTGGCCACTACGTCGACGCCGTGAACGGCCTCGGTTTCCAAGTCACCCTCGCCCGCGGCACCGAATGGGCCGCCACCGGGAAGGTCACCCTCCCGGCCCCAAAAGCCGCCGAGCTCCCCGCCGACCGCGCCGGCCTCCGGGTGATTCGCACTCCCTAAGCGACGGCTTGGGCCTTTTGTTGACCCAACCGAACGCCCCCACGGTTTCGGCCCCCAGGCCGCCCCGCACCTCACGGCAGACGGCCCCGCCTTCGTCGCGCAGCACGTCACCGCCGCCCAGCGCGCGTACCGCCACCCCACGCCGCGCTGCCGCGTCGCCTCAATCTTCCCACGTCTGCTGTGATCGGGACTCGGTCGGCCGGCGACTTGTTCGTCTGCCGCCGCTCGGCCACAAGCGCCGGCCCGACGGTCCAAGGATCGAAGGACGATGACATGAGCTGGTGCGGTGGGCGGTGAGCACGCGTCGCCCACTCCGCCCTCCCTCGGGCGTCCGAACGCATGGTTTCTCGCCCTCGAATCCGTTACCAGCGGCCGCAGTGCCCTCGGCTGCCTTCGTTGGCCAAGCCCCATGCTCTCCCCCGGCTCCACCCGCACCGCTGGACCAACGACGGCCGACGCCCCCCCCGTGGGAAGTCCGCTCGCTCGGAAACCGGCCGGCGCGTGCCATCAGGACTGGGCGCCCGTCCCATTGGCTCGGTTTACCTTACTCGAAAAGCCAACGAGTCGCCCCATCTTCGTCCTCCGCGCTATACCGTCCACTCGTCGTGCTGGATGGGGGAAAGTCTATAGCCCGCCTCCCAGCACGAAATAGGGCTACTCCCCTTTCCGAAAGGTCCTTTTTGCGCAAAAATCGTCTTGGTTGCTTGAAAGGGTAGTTTCGAGAGCTTGGACCGCCACTGCATTGAGCCCTCGGTTTTCATCGTGGCTCTGGTCCCAGCGCCGCAACCTGAGCCTTCGGTCCAGCCTAAAAACCGGGGTAAAAGCGGCCAAACACCCGATCGATTCCCTCAACAAGCCCCTCAAATGACCAAATCAAACGCAACTTCCTGCGAATCTTTCCGCTAAAACCGAGAGTGCCTCCAGTCCAAAAAAACCGATTTCCACCCGTTTTTTCGCCATTTTCACCCGAAATACCGAAGATTTACCCAAAAAATGACCAAATCCCGGTTTTAGCGAAGAATTCAAAGATTGCGTGGCTCGGTCCTTTTCTTTTGAACGTCCCTCCTCGATCCATCACTAACGTTTCGAGCCAGCTTCCAACTCAACCAAGGCTTTTTT
>JBIKOK010000199.1:0-12445 GCA_044358025.1 Opitutaceae bacterium | reverse complement strand
GAGTTCGCGGTCGAAGAAGAGGGCTTCAAGCTCAAGATCCGGCGCGGCCTAAACGGGTTGCCCGTCGTTTCTACCGGCCGAGGATCCAACCCGCCCTTCTCGGGAATGGATACCAATCCCCCGATGCCGATGCCCGCCACATCATCGACCACCCCCCCCATGCAGGTCACGCCTTCCGCGCTCCAGGAGGAAGCGGGGGTGGGCTACATCAAGTCGCCGATGGTTGGTACCTTCTATCGGGCCGCATCCCCGGAGAGCAAACCGTTCGCAGACTCCGGGCTAAAAGTCGTCGATACCACTGTGGTCTGCATTATTGAGGCCATGAAAATCATGAACGAGATCCAGGCTGAAGCCAAGGGCACCATCCTCGAAGCCCTCGTCGAGAACGGCCAACCCGTCGAATACGGCCAGCGCCTCTTTAAGATTAAACAGGCCTAACCTCCGCTCCTAAACCACCCATCCCGGCCGCCCCGCCACCCACGCTCTGGGTACGGCGACAGCGAACAGCGGAAGGGTGGTTTTCTCGTCTATCGACATGATCCAAAAAATCCTCATCGCCAACCGCGGTGAAATCGCCCTTCGCATCGTCCGCGCCTGCCGTGAGCTTGGCATCAAGACGCTCGCCGTCTACTCGGAAGCCGACGTCCAGTCCCTTCACGTCCAGCTCGCCGACGAGGCCATCTGCATCGGGGGCCCCAAAAGCGCGGATAGCTACCTCCGCGCCGACCGCATCATCAGCGCCGCCGAAATCGCGGACGTGGATGCGATTCATCCCGGCTATGGATTCCTGTCCGAAAACGCCAAGTTCGCGGAGCAATGCGAGTCCTGTAACATCAAGTTCATCGGACCCAAATCAAGATCCATCAAGATGATGGGGGATAAGTCCGTCGCCAAAGACACCGTGCGCAAAGCCGGCGTCCCCTTGGTCCCCGGTTCCGACGGTCCGGTCACCTCCGAAAACGAGGCCGTCAAGATCGCCCGGAAAATTGGCTATCCGGTCATCATTAAGGCCGTCGCCGGCGGCGGCGGGCGCGGCATGCGCATCGCCCACAACGATATCTCAGTGGCGAAAGAATATCACGTTGCCTCCAACGAAGCTGAAAAAGCCTTTGGCAACGGCGCCGTTTACATCGAGCACTACGTCGAAAAACCCCGCCACATCGAATTCCAAATCCTCGGCGACAGTCACGGGAAGATCATTCACCTCGGCGAGCGCGATTGCTCCGTCCAGCGCCGCCACCAAAAACTCATCGAAGAGTCCCCATCCCCTTTTCTGACCCCGGACCTCCGCAAGAAGATGGGCAAACACGCCATCAAGGCCGCCGAAGCCGCCGCCTACGAGGGCGCCGGCACCATCGAGTTTCTCGTCGATGCCAAAGGAAACTACTTCTTCATCGAGATGAATACGCGCATTCAGGTCGAGCATCCGGTGACCGAAGAGGTCACGGGCATCGACTTGATCAAGCAGCAGATCCACATCGCGAACGGCGAAAAACTCGCCTTCGATCAGGGCGACATCAAGTTCGAGAAACACGCCATCGAGTGCCGGATCAACGCCGAAGACCCGGCCCGCAACTTCGCCCCCTCGCCCGGCACCATCGGCCTCTACTACGCCCCGGGCGGCCATGGCGTGCGGGTCGATTCCCACGCGTACAGCGGATATACCATCCCGCCTTACTACGATTCCATGATCGGGAAACTCATCTCCTTTGGCGAGACCCGCAAGGTGGCGCTCGAGCGGATGTATCGCGCTCTCAGCGAGTATCTTATCCGTGGCATCAAAACCACGATTCCCCTCCACCGCGCCATCATGGCCGACCCGGTCTTCATCGAAGGCAAGGCCACGACGGCTTACATGGAGGATTTCATGAGCCGCACCCCGACCGACCTGTTTTCCTGACCAGATTTGCGGCGAGATCAGCCCCACATCGCCCCGTCGGAGTGACAGCTCCCGACGCCAAAACGCCCGCCCCTCCGCGGGCGTTTTTGTTGGCGTTATCACCCGGGGGAACCGCCGCTTCACCACGGCAAATGCCGCGGCGCCGCTGCCCCCGGCCACCCGATTCACGCTCCTTGCATCAGAGACGACGAGATTGAACGCGCACCAGCCGCCCCGCCGGTTTTTCCCACCAATTCAGAGGCCCGCCGAGGGAAAACCCCAAGGCCAAAACCGCGGCCGGAAACCGCAATGGAGTTGCGCCGCCCGTTCCGAAATCTGCGGTCGCCTGAATCGCCGGGAATCCCCGGGCCGATCGCTCTGATGCCCACCCCACCGCTCGCCGATTTTTCCCGCCGATTCAGGGGTGATTGTATCAGTGGGGGAGGCTTGGCTCGCCGCCGTGGAACATTTTCCGCCGAAACGCCCGTCCACTCAGGCGAAGACCGTTCGCTCCAGCAACCAATATAGCCCCGCCGCCGCGACCACCGCCGATAGCGCCGGCACCCCCCGCCGCAGAAATTTCTCGTTCTTCCGTAATCGCCACACGACCGGTAGCACGATCGCCGCCACCGCCACCTGTCCGATTTCGACGCCAAGGTTAAACGTGAACAGCGGCATCGCCAAACCCTGGCCGCCCTGCCCCACACCCAAGTCCCGCAGCACGCTCGCGAAGCCAAAGCCGTGGATAAGACCGAAGGCGAACGTCAGCGCCCAGCGCCCCTTGGGCTCTTCACCGCGCCGCACCAAATTCTCCAGACCCACGAACACAATCGACGCCGCGATCGCCGCCTCGACGAACCGGCTTGGCAGGTTGACCACGTTCAGCGTCGCCAACGCGAGCGTCAGCGAATGCGCCAGCGTGAAGCACGTGATGATCGCGACGATCGCGCGGAAACTCCGGCATACCACGAGCAGCGCAAACAGAAACAACAGATGGTCGTAGCCCGTCCAGATGTGCTCCACCCCGAGCCGGAGAAAACCCCAGAACGTCGGCGTCTCCACCGGGTCGGACGCCGGACCCGCGCCGCCCGCCCCCCCCCCACCGCCCGGCACCGCGACCGCCACCTCGATCGCGTCATCCTTCGCGCTCAACAGTTTTTTCGCCATGGTCGCACCCAGCTCGTCGACCACGATCACAAACTGGCGGTGCCCCGCCGGCAGCGCGCCCAGCTTGGACGCGCGCAGCGTGATCCCCCCCGGCGGCGGCCGCGGAAAGACCAGAAAGAAATTCAGGGCATCCCCCGCCGCGAGTTCGACGCGCGTCTCACGCGGGGCGAGTTCCACGCCGCCCGCACGGACTTCAAAGATCTGCGGGGCCAGCTCCGCGAGCAACGGCTGCGCTGCGACAAATTCCGCCTGCGTCCACTTTCCGGAGACGCGCGCTTCCGGCGGGAGCAACTGCTCCGCGTCCGTCGGGGCGAAACCCACCGCAATTTCCAGCACCGCCGCCCGCAGCTGTCCCTGCGCCGTGCTGATCCCCGGGTCGTGCGCCCACGCCCAGCCCGCCACGCACCACACCACCACGCAGCCCAGGGCGAAACGGCCGGCCCTCATCGCGCGATCAGGCTCACCTGCCATTGCTGCCACGCCGTCGCCCGCAGAGACCGCAGCGCCGTGCAACCGCTCAGGCTCGTGCCGTTGAGATATTCCGTGCCTATCTCCGCGTGATCATCGCCCCCCGGCAACATCAGGCGCCCATCCCTGTTCACTTCGCCGGAAATCTCGACGCCTTCGTCCGCGCTCTCGTCATGCGGATGGTCCGGAAAACGCGCGCCGGGGGCCATCGCCACGAGCAGCATCACACCCTCGCGCTCGTCGTCCCCCGACCGCGTCTTGTACCGCCCCCCGGGAAAGGTCTCGCGCCAGCCTACGCTCGCCCGGGCCGATTCAAACCGCCCACCCGCCGGCACCGGGGCCGGGGCTTTTTGTCGTTTCGCTCGGATGCGCGCGAGCAACCCCGCTTTCACCCGTGCCGGCGGCGGCGGCGTGATCGGGGCCGCGCGCGCCAGCAGCGCGAGCCCCTCGGGCCGCACGGGCATCGCCCAGCCCCCCCCGTCTTCAGTCGGTCGGACAGCTCCGGCGGCAGATTTGGTTTTTCTCCGTATCATCTTTTTCACCTCAGTTGGCATCCGCCGGCTGCAGCCCCGCGAGCGATGGTTTAAGTTTCAATAATCCGCGCCGAATGCGCGCCTTCACCGTCCCGACCGGGGCGCCAAACCCATCCTCCACCCCCGGCGCCTGCGCCTCCGTGATACGTTGCAGCTGCCGCGCATTCGCCCGCAGCCGGTCGATCGCCTCCCGCCGCGCAGTCGTCCCGCTCCAACAAAACGGCGAACCCAGCTGAGGCTGAAAACCCGCCGCACTCTCCCGGATCCGCCAAAACGCCTCCTGCAAAACCTCCTCCGCCTCCGCCCGCGAACGCAGGATCCGCCGCACCAGGGAGAAAATCGGGCACGACATCCCGTCATGGAGCGTGGCAAGCGCCGTCTCGTCCCGCCGCGCCACCGCCAGCAGCAGGGCGACATCGTCGGACGTGGACACGGCGTTTTTCATTCGTTGAAGCCTCCTAGCAGAGCCCGCCCAGCGCAGCGCAAGCAAGGCATTTTGCACCACCCAAAAAATTGGCATCCGCCCGGCGCCCGCCGACGAAAAAACGGCAACTCGGCCGCTCATCGCACGTCGACGACCATCGTCGTCAAATCGCTCGCCCACTCCCGGTCCGCCGCCGTCACGCGGCGCAAATCGGTGCCGTGCACCCGCCAGACCCCGGCCGCGTCAACCGGGGCACTCGCGCGCCCGTCGGCATCGGTGACGACCACATGCTCGCGCGTTTCGCCCGCCGACCCATAGGCGAGCACGAACCCCGCCGCCGGTTTCCCCTCGCGCAGCACCCGCACCGGCAGCGCGTCGCCCACGCGCAGCGCCGTCGGGTCGCGCTCCGGCACAATCTCCAGCGCGAGCCCGAGCGGCTCCGCCCACGTCCGCTCGTGCCCCGCCGGCTCGCCCACCCGCACAAACGTCTTCGCGTGCGTCACGCCATTCTCCCGCCAGCGCCGCGGCTCCGGCTCTGCCGCCCAACTCTCGCGCCACTCGTCGCCCGCGTGGATCGCCCGCAAATACGCTTCGATTTTCGCCGGCTCCCGCTCCAGCACGCGCGGCGTCAGTTCGACGCCCAAAACCCCCACCCCCGGCCGCGGCACCGTCACCGGATACCGCACCGTACGCTCGTTCGCGGGCGCGGCTCCCCACGGCAGCTCTGCACCGCCCAGTCGCGCCACCGTGCGCGCCACGCGCTCCGGCTTGATCGCCGTCGCCGCCCCCGCCGATCCGTCCCCGCCCGTCAGATACAGGAACAGGGTCGCCCCCGGCGTCGCCGCAAATCGCTCCGGCTGCAGCCAGGCCTCCTGCGCTTGGGTCACCGTAACGGCCACCGCGGCCGCCAGAAAAAATTTCAACCCGGCTGTCACGGCCGCACCAGCAACACATCGCTCCACTCGCCCATCGTGCGCGAATCCTGCCGCCACTCGGGCGCGACGGCCGCGAACGCCGCCTTCACCTGCTCCACCTCGACGGCAAGAATGCCGCTCAGGATCAGCGTCCCGCCCGGGGCCACCGCCGCCGTCAGCTCCCGCGCATAATGGATGAGCACGTTCGCCAGAATATTCGCGAAGACCACGTCCCCCGGACCCTCCGCGAAACCCGTCACCAGATCGCCCAGGCGGAATTTCACCTGCCCAGCGAGCCCGTTGAGCGCCGCGTTTTCCTCGCTCACCCGCACCGCCTCGGGATCATTGTCGAATCCCGCGACGTCGCGATAGCCCAGCAGCGCCGCCGACAGCGCCAGAATCCCCGACCCGCACCCCGCGTCGATCACGCGCTTGGGCGCGATCTCCACGCCGCGCCGCGCGCTGGCCGCCGCGAGCTCCACCAGCCGCTCCACACACAACCGCGTCGTCTCATGGTTGCCCGTGCCAAAGGCCATTCCGGGATCAAGCCACAGCACCGCGTCGCCCGCGGGCAGCGCGAAGGTCTCGCGCTCCCACACCGGCACCCAGTGCAATCGCCCAAACTGCCAGGCGTGAAAATGCGCTTTGTAACTGTCACGCCAGTCCGCGTCCCCCATGGACCGTCGCACGGCCTCGTGGTGAAACGCCACGCCCGCCTCCGCGAGCAGCGCCCGCACCGCCGCCCACTCCGCCGTCGCCACCCCCTCGTCGGTAAACACGCCGACGAGCCACGCCCGTTTCACGATCACGTCCTCCAGCACACTCCAGTTTTCGAGCCCGTGTTCGAGCAACGTGTGGTCCGCCGCCTCGGCAGCAGTCGGAGAAATTTCAGTTTTGATTTCAAACAGAGCCATTGGCCCCACCGTCCCGGGGTTGGGCCCCAATCGCAATGCGATTTCCTCGCCACAAACCCAAATAGGCTTCCCGCCCGCCCCAGATCGCGAGGGCCAGCCGCAACATCGTCACCGACACCCGCGCCCCCGGCACGACGGCCGTCAGATCAGTCCAACCCACGCCCGCCGGCGGCAAATCCCCTCGCGCACCGAACCACCGCGCCCTCCGGGAAACGCCACCCATCGCCAATTCCCCCGTGGACCAGGTCCGGACCGAAGAACATCAGCGGCGCGAGCGCCGCCCGGAGATTCGCGGCGAGGCGAAGAGCCCACCCGCAAGGGCTCGACTGCCCCGGCTCGAGATACCTCGGCCGCGCTGTCAGCCACGCCAATCCGACCCCATAGGTCGCCACCCCCCGACCCATTTCGGCGATCTGCGCCGGTTGCTGAAAATTCGCCACGACGGCCCCGTAAAAACTCGGCGCCGCACCCAGCGCCCCGCGCCACGCCCACGCCGTCAAGCCCGAGCGAAAGCGCCCCGGTTCGGGCGCACGCGTCATGGCGTCCGTCTCCCCGATGACCGGTCCCTCGCTCGCGGCCGCGAGCTTTCCGTGGACCCTCGCGCCGGCCGCGGCTTTCCCGCTTCCCTCGACCGCGCCAACTCCCCCGGTTGCGCCGCGAGACCCGCTTCCAGCGGCAGCAGCCCCTGCATCGCGCACCACAGCCGCGGCAAACGTTTCACCCGCGGACTCATGTCGCCACCTCCGCACCGCCCGCGTCCTGCGCGTGCCAGTCAATGTGACGCGTAAAGAACATCACCGCCGCCAACGCCGCGAACAACGCTCCCGTGCCGGCCAGCAGCGCGTAATATTCCATCTGCAACACCACAAACAGCACCCCGTGTACTCCCGCCAGCAGCGCCCCGATCACCGCCGCCCGCCCCCGGCTCTTCAGAATCGCCGCGCTATACAGGACCACGAGGGCCGACGACGCCACCGCCGCACCGACGTAGGCGACGCCCGGCGCGAACACCTCGCCCAACGCCAACAGCGCAAGGTAAAACAGGCTCATCGCCGCGCCCACGAGCCCGTAGTGCACCGCGTGCAGCCGCAACCCCGCGAGCGTCTCGAACAAAAAGAACGCCGCAAACACCAACGCCAGCACGAGCACGCTGTGTTTCAACGCCCGCTCCACCATGCGATACGCCTCGAACGCCCCGTCCGCCGACACCGCCCGCCCCACCTTCGCGACCGGCGGCGCGACGCGGCCTGCGCCCGCCACGGCCGACGCCGCCGCTGCCGCGGACGTTCCACCCGATCCCCGCGTCTCGCGCCGCTCCTGTTGCAGCGCGTTCACCAAGTGCAGCGGCCACTGCAGCAACAGCACGAGCGCCGCGATGAAGAGGAGTTTCAGCGTGGCGCGGTTGCGGCGGTCGGTTTTCGTCGGCGCGGTCGGTGCCGCGGGCGGAAGGAGCGGAGGAGTGGACAGAGGTAGGTTTTGCATTGCGCCGCCACTCTGCCCCGCGCGCATGAACCGCATGTGAACTCACCGTGAAATCGCGATGAAAACGCGACCCCGGCCCTCGCGTCCTGCGCCGCGTTAGGCCGCCGGAAACGTCAGCTCCGCCCGCGCCCCGCCCTCCCGGCGGTTCACCAACGTCACTTCGCCCCCGTGCAGGCGCGCAATCTCCCGCACGATGCTCAATCCCAACCCGCTGCTTTTCCGCCCGGAGTCGGGCCGCGGCAGCGAATAGAACCGGTCGAAAATTTTCTCCAACGCATAATCCGGCACCCCCGGCCCCGTATCTTCGACGCACACGCGCACCACGCCGTCCTTCCCTCCGACTTCCACCGTCACCCGGCCGCCCACCGGCGTAAAGGCGAGCGCGTTCTGCACGAGATTCCCCACCGCTTGGCCGAGCAAAAATTTCTCCCCGCGCACGTGGCGCGCCTCGCCGATCGTCAGCGTGAGCGTCACGCGCTTCGCCTCCGCCGCCACCCGCGCCGCTGCCCCTGCCTCCGCCACCACGTCACGCACATCGACCGTCGCCGCCATCGCCGCCCCCGCCCGCCGCGCCTCCAGCGCCGACAGCTCCAACAAGCGCTCGACGATCCGCTGCAACCGGTCCGACTCCGCCCGCAAATTCGCCACAAAACGCGCCCGCTCCTCGCGCGGCAGATCCTCCCCGAGCAACTCCGCCGCGCCCCGGATCGCCGTCAGCGGCGCCTTGAACTCGTGGGCCAACGCCTGCGCATAGCGCTCCACGTGCGCCTTTCCCTCCAGGCTCACCCGCATCTCCTCAAAGGCCCGCCCCAGCGCCGCGATCTCCTTCGCCTTCGAAACCGGCGGCACCGCCGCCCGCCCGTCGCGCACCGCCTCCGCATAGGCCGTCAGCCGCTCCAGCGAATGCGTCAGCCGCGACGCGATCCACCAGCCCGCCGCCACCAACACCACCGCGATCGCCCCCGAATACGTCGCCAGCCGCCACCGCGCCTCGCTCACACCCGCGGTGATCGCCGCCAGCGGCCGCCCGACACCGACCCAACCGACCAGCGCTCCGCCCCGGCGCACCGGCGCTCGCACGCGCAACTCGCCGCCGACCTCCGCCACGTTGGGCAGCGAATAATTCTCGGACGCGCTCCGCCCGCCGCCGCGCATCGGCCAAAGATAGACCTGCCCCACATCGCGCCCCCCGGCCGAGTCGAACAACACCCGGTCCGCCGGATCGTTCGCAAACACCCGCAACAGGTCCGCCTTCGGCGGCAAGGCCGCCAGCTTCTGCGTCCACGCCTCGTCCCCGCGCGGGCCCTCCGTCGCCAGCGCGGCCAGAAACACCGCCGTATCCCCCATCGTCCGACGCATCGACTCCACATAGCGCAGCCGCACATCGCGCAGCACGAGCCCCATCAACAACGCCAACCCCGCCGCGGACACCGCAACGTAGACGACAAAAATCGCCGTGCGAATTTTCATCGGCCCGCGCGTCCGCCTCCGGCCGCATGCCCGCGCCCCTCGCGTAGCGAATACCCCAGCCCCCGATGCGTCTGAATCGGGTCGGCGGCCTCATCGGTCGCCGCCCCCTCGCCCGCCACCGCGCGCAGTTTCGCCCGCAGCATCTTGACGTGTGCATCGACCGTCCGGTCCAGACTCGCCCCCGGGTCATCCCACACCGCCGCCATCAACTGGTCCCGCGAAAACACCCGCCCCGGCTGCGCCACCAGCACCTTCAGCAACCGAAATTCATACCGCGTCAACTCCAGCACCACCCCGCGATACGCGATCGCGCACCGCGCCTCATCCACGACAAACTCTCCCTCCGCTCGCCGCGCCGGTTTGTCACGTAATACGTGACAAGTGTCCGCACCGCCGCCCGCTGGCCCCACCCGCCGCAAAATCGCCTTCACCCGCGCCGTCAGCTCCCGCGGACTGAACGGCTTCACCAGATAATCGTCGCCCCCGATCTCCAGCCCGAGCACCCGGTCGATCTCGGCATTCCTGGCCGTCAAGAAAATCACCGGCACCGTCGACGTCCGGCGAATCACCTTACACACCTCGAAACCCGTCCCATCCGGCAGCCCCACATCGAGTACCACCAGCGCAAACGCCCGCCCCACTCTCGCCGCCGCCTCCAACGCCGCGAGCCCCGACCGCCCCGTCGCACACCACTCGGGCGCGAACCCCTCCGTCTTCAACGCATAAAGAAGCGTATCGGCAATCGCCGGTTCGTCTTCGATGATCAATATACGCGGTAGCATGGCTGGGCCAACGACGACACGCCCGCCGCGCCGCCGACCCACGCTCAATCGTTCCTGCCGCCCGCGCAAACGCTTTCTCACCGTCGCGTCCTCAGACCGCCCCGACCACTCCGCCGGAAACGTGAGCGTGGAGCGTACGCGATTGATCGTTGGGCCTCCGACATCCCCTTGCCCACACGACCACCCAGACGATCTTCCTCAGCTACACCCGCGACGATGCGACCGCCGCTCGCCGCAGCGCGGAGGCGCTTCATAGCGCGGGCCTCGATGGCTGGTTCGAGGAAAACGAACTCCGCGGCGGCGACACCTGGGCCGCGAAGATCCGGAAACAGATCAACGACCGCACCCTGTTCGTCCCTGTCATCTCGCGACACACCGAGGCGCGCGCCAAGGGCTGCTTCCGCCTCGAATGGAAACTCGCCGTCGACCAAACCCACCTGCTCGCCGACGGCGTGCCCTTCATCGCCCCCTTCGTGATCGGCGACACCAAGGAAGCCGGCACAAGCGTCCCCGCCGAATTCCTGCGCGTGCGATGGACCCGCCTCCCCGGCGCTCTTCCCTCACCCAATTCGTCGAACCGATCAAACGCCTCCTCGCCCCACCGACGAGGCCCTCGGCGTCCGGCGTGGCACGGGGCTTTCCAGCCCGTAGGTTCGGAAAACACGGGCGCGAAAGCCCGTGCCACAAACCCTCAGCGCGCGAAACGCCAGCCGGCCATCCGCCCTACCCCTCGCTCAACCGCGCGATCACCGCCGGCAGCAGCGCATGCTCCGCCGCATGCACTTTCGCCGCGAGCGTCTCCAGCGTATCGCCCACCTCGATGCGCACCGCCATCTGATCCAAAATCGGCCCGCCATCCACCTCGGCCGTCACGCCGTGCACCGTGCAGCCCGTGAGCCTCACCCCACGCCGAAACGCCTGCCCAATCCCGTCGAGCCCCGGAAAACTCGGCAGCAGACTCGGGTGCAGGTTGATGATCTTGCCCGCAAACGCGTTCAGAAACCCCGGCTTCAGCACCCGCATGAACCCCGCGAGCACCACGAGATCCGGCGCAGCTGCTTCCACCGCCGCGATGAACCGCGCTTCCCCTTCGCCCTCGAGCTTCGTCTTGAACGGCGCCGGATCGACAAACGCCGCCGGCACGCCAAACCGCGCCCCGAGCCCAAGAATCCCCGCGTCCGGCTTGTCCGCCAAAATTTGCACGACGCGCGCGCGCCCGAGTTTACCCGCCTGTTGAGCGGAGAGAATCGCCTCGGCATTGGAGCCGCGGCCAGAACCGAGTATGACGACACGCATCATCCGAGTTCGACCGCGAGAATTCGAACTTCCTTCGCCGCATGATCCGGCCGATCGGTGATCACAAACTTGTCGTGTAGCTTGGCCGCACATGGACGGCCATCGCTATCTGTCGTCCGTTGTTCGCCTTCGGTGAAGGGGTGTTGGGCGAGAAAGCGAAAAAAATCGCGCAATTGGCGGGCATCGCGTCGCGGTGACGTCACGAGAAAGTCGTCCACCGCCTGATCAAGAGCGTAGCGATACTGCGTCGGCATCGTTGCATCATCTTTAGTCATCCCGGCCAAGCTTGGCTTCGAACGCCTCGGATGATACTTTTTGACCGGCCTCCATGCGCCGATTCGCCTCCGTGATCTTTTGTCGGTAACCCGGCGCGGAGGTCACTCGCAAAACACGGATGCTCTTTTCCACCTCTGAGAGTTCCTCAGGGGACAGTTTTTCCAATTCGACCTGAATTTCGCGCACACTCATGAAAGCGAACCTATCTCCAATCGCCCTACGCGCAAGGTCACACTTCCCCCGCCGCCTTGATCCGCGCGATCAACGCCGTCGTGCTGAACCCCGCCAAGAACGGCATGAACCGGATCTCCGCCCCGACCGCCTCCAGCGCCTCGCGCTCGCCCGGATCGAGCTTCTCGAACGTGTAGTCCCCCGCCTTCGTATATATATCCGGCCGCAGCGCCCGAATCTCCGCGTCGAGCCGCGGCGTGCGAAAAATAAAAACCCCGTCCACGCACGCCAGCGCCGCGAGCGCATACGCCCGTTGCTCTTCGCTCTGGATCGGCCGCGTCGGCCCTTTGAGCGCACGCACGCTCGCGTCCGCATTCAACGCGATGAACAACGCGTCGCCCAACGCCCGCGCCTGCTGCAAATAAAACAGATGCCCCGTGTGCAGGAGATCGAAGACTCCATTCGTCAGCACCACACGCTTCCCCGCCGCGCACAACGCCTCGCGTCGCGCCACCGCGCCTTCGAGCGCCAAGAGTTTTGGATTGTCCAGTTTCACGTCCTCGCAAGCCTCACGATTCCCCTCCCGTTGTAAACCGCCTTTCCCGTTCTTGCTCCTCCACTGCCTTCCCGCCCCCCGCCGCCCGTCTTCTGTGTCCCTGTCTCCCCGCC
>JBIKOK010000003.1:0-74101 GCA_044358025.1 Opitutaceae bacterium | reverse complement strand
CCACAGGCGAAGATCGCCGGGTTGCGCGTCTGGAGGCGTTCGTTCACGGCGACGCCTTTTGGGCTGAAGGTCACGCCGGCAGATTCGAGCCCGAGATTTTCGACGTTCGGGGTGCGGCCGACGGCGACGAGGAGTTGGTCGGCGACGCCGGATTTCTCGGCTCCGCCGGAGGCGAGGTGCCAGCGGATGCCTTCGGCGTGGCGCGAGACTGTCAGGTCTTTGCCGTCGCAGAGAATATTCACGCCGTCGCGTTCGAGGGCGGTGCGCAAAATCGCGGCGGCGTCGCGGTCTTCACGCGGCAAGAGGCCGGCGGCCGATTCGATGAGCGTCACCTCCGACCCGAAGCGCGCGAAGGTTTGCGCCATCTCGCAGCCGATGGGGCCGGCCCCGACGATGGCGAGGCGACGGGGCAGCGCGGTGAGCGAGAAGAGCGTCTCGTTCGTCAGATACGGCACGTCGGCGAGACCGGCGATGGGCGGGGCGGCGGCGCGGGCGCCGGTGGCGATCGCGGCTTTGGCAAAACGGAGCGTTTGGCCGCCGACCTCGATCGTGGCGCGGCCGGTGAATTTTCCGTCGCCGATAAAGACGTCGACGCCGAGGTCGCGGAAGCGGGCGGCGGAATCGTGCGGACTCAGGTCGGCGCGGAGCCGGCGCATGCGCTCCATCACGGCGGGAAAATCGACGGTTACGTCGCCCGGGAGCTTCACGCCGAAGCGCGCGCTGGCGCGGGCCTCGGCAGCGGCGCGGGCGGAGCGGATGAGCGCTTTGGAGGGGACACAGCCGAAATTCAGGCAATCGCCGCCGAGGAGATGGCGTTCGATGAGCGCAACTTTGGCGCCGAGGCCGGCGGCGCCCGCGGCGGTGACGAGGCCGGCGGTACCGCCGCCGAGGACGACGAGGTTGTAACGCGGCGCGGGGGTGGGGTTGATCCAATCCCGCGGGTGAACGTGGGCGTGCAGGCGGCGGTTGTGCGCATCCCAGGGGCGCAGCGGCGAGGGGTCGTTCATGGTGGGGCGCCGGTCCGTTTGGCGAGGGCGGTGCGGGCAAGGCGGGTGACGAACACCGTGACGACGATGGTCGCGACGAGGCCGACGCCAGAGAGGGCCCACTCGGCGGGGGTGCGGGAGCGTTCCCCGGCGGCGCGGGCGAGCGAGCCGAGGTAAACATACATTACGGTGCCCGGCATCATGCCGATCCAGGACGCGAGCACGTAGTCGCGGAGCGAAACCCGCGTGAGGCCGAAGGCGTAGTTGAGGAGCGTAAACGGAAAGGCGGGGGAGAGGCGGGTGAGGCCGACGATCTTCCAACCCTCGGAGGCGACGGCGCGGTCGAGGGCGGCGAAGGCGGCGTTGCCCTCGATTTTTTTCGCGACCCAATCGCGCGCCAGATAACGCCCGACCAAAAAGGCGGCGGTGGCGCCCAAGGTGGCGCCCACCGAGACCAGCACGGAGCCGAGGCCGACACCGAACAACGCGCCGGCGCCGAGCGTGAGGGCGGAGCCGGGCACGAAAAGCACGGCGGCGACGATGTAGAGCAGGACAAAGAGCACGGGGCCCCACGGGCCGAGACTTTCCAGACCCGCGAGCGTGTCACGCAGGAGGGCGCGGGCATCGAACGCGAACAGCGCGGCGACCACGGCCACCGCGACGAGGGCCAAGAGGATTTTTTTCCCGGCGTTCATTTTTTTGGAGACAGGGCGGAAGAGTCAAAGCGTCGACCTGAGAGGGAGAACGAGGTCATGCGGCCGTCAGATGAACCGCGGGCCGCGTTTATTCCGATGGAAAAGCGGGGCGGCGCGAATCACTCCTCCACGCCGAACACAATCCGGCGCGGTTCGCGCACGAGCCGGAGCGTGCGAAACACGCGGTCCCACCAGGAGAACAGCGAGCTGTAGTTGGAGTCGCTTTCGGCGCGCACGACCGAGTGATGCACTTTGTGCAGGGCGGGCGTCACGATCACGAGACGCAGGCCGCGGTCGAGGCGGTCGGGGAGCGCGATGTTGGCGTGGTGAAACTGCACGACGGCGAAGAGGAGCAGTTCGTAGAGCGCGAGTTCGCCGAGGCTACAGCCGATCAGCGCCAGCACGGGCACGCGAAACACGGAGGAGAGGACAATTTCGCCGGTGTGGAAACGGCTCGCCGTCGTGACGTCCATCGCGCGGTCGGCGTGGTGCCAGCGGTGGAACCGCCAGAAGAACGGCACGCGGTGGTTGAGCCAGTGCCAGCCATAGGTCCACGCATCGAGGAGAAACACGGCGAGCGCAGCGCGTGGCCACGGGGCGAGATCGAGGAGGTTGAGCAAGCCGAAGCGATGGGCGGCGGACCATTCCGTGACGGCGAGCCAGGCCGCCGCGAAGGCCAGCGCGACGACGGAGGCGTTGAGGATGCCGAGCGCGAGATTCAGGGCTCCGTGGCGCGCCCGCTCGGCGGTCCGGCGGAAGAGCGGAAAATAGGGCTGCGCGGTTTCCCAGGCGAGCAGGGCCACGAGGCCGCCCAACGGGACGGCGGTGCGCCAACTGAACGCGGGCTGGGATAAATCCATGACCGTAACCAATGCACCCGAGGTCCGAAGTCGAGGAGTCGCACTCACTGAACACGGCAAAATGGAGTAACGACCCGTTCTGAAGTAGGGCGGACTTCAGTCCGCCTTTCCGCGCAGAGCAGGCGGACTTCAGTCCGCCCTACTTCGGAGAACTCAGCACCAGATTCCGCGAGCCTCACTGCCTGCGCTTTACGCCGGCGATGATCTCGGCGGTTTCGGGAAGGTCGCGATCGCCCTCGCGGGCAAGTTTCACGCGGATCACGCCCGGCTGGTCGAGGATGAAGAGGGTTGGGTGCGGCACGCCGGCGGCCTTGCCCTTGGCCTCCGCGTTGCGAAGGCCCGACGCGTCGATGACCTTGCTGCCAGGTCGGAGAGCAGCGGAAAGGTGAGGCCGAGTTTCGCGGCGGCGGCGGCGCTCGCGGCCGGCGCATCGCAACTGATCCCGACGAGCTGCACCCCGGTGGCCTCGATTTCCCGGAGGTTTTTCTGCAAATAGTGGAGCTGCTTTTTGCAGAACGGGCACCAGTCGGCGGAGCGGTAGAACACGAGCGCGACTTGGCCTTTTTTGAGGAGGGCTGAGAGCGCGACGGCCGCGCCGGCGGCGAGACCGCGCGCAGCCGCCGGGTCGGCGGCCGAAAGACCGGCGGCACGGAAGAAGGCGGCGAGCGCGAGAGAGAACCGTTTCATCCGTGAGGTGGGCCGGGGTGCGGGGGGGTGACGCGGACCATTATTCCCCGCGATACCACCGGGCCAGGCGCGCCGGGGAAACGCCGAGGCGGTAGCCGAGGACGATGAGTTGGTTCAAGAGCGTGGTGCCGACGGCCCCGCGGCGTTGCCAGCGGCGGCCGGAGGTGACCGCGGCAGCCGGCGCGATCGCGACCCGGCCGAGGCGCTGGAGGCGGCGCACCCAGGCGTAGTCCTCCATGATGGGCTGGTCGGGAAATCCGCCGACGCGGTCGAACATGGCGCGGGAAACGAAAAGCCCCTGGTCGCCGTAGGGCAGCTGGCGGCGACGGGCGCGGAAGTTGGTGCCGCGCTCGATGAGGCGACGCCCGGGAAAATCGCCGGCGATCGCAAAGGCAAACGCCCCGCCGGCCACGCCGGGGGGCGCCAACGTGGAGCGGATGAGGGCCGGGTAGTCCAGGGGCAGAAGCGTATCGGCGTGCAGGAAGAGCAGAAACTCGCCCGTAGCGACGGCGGCCCCGCGATTCATCTGTCGGGCGCGGCCCGGGGGCGCGGACAGCCAGAGCGCGTCGTGGGCCCGCGCGACTTCGGCGGTGCGGTCCGTACTGCCGCCGTCGACCACGATGATTTCGTGCGGGGCGCCCCCAGCGGCGGCGGCGAGGGTCGCGGGGAGCGCGGCCTCCTCGTTGCGGGCGGGGACGATTACCGACAGGCCACCGCGGCCGGTGGCGCGGGCGGCCGGCGTGGCCGCCCACACCGCGAGATCGTCGGGCACATCGACGTCGCGCAGCGTGGTGAGGAGAGCGGGCTCCACGGCGAGCGCCCGCGCGGCAGCCAACGTCTGCGCCAAAACCTCGGGTCCACCCCAACCGATCCCATGAAACAACGCGGGCAGGGGGCGTCGCAGGCCGATGAGATAATAGCCGCCGTCGGCGGCCGGCCCGAGCACCGCGGCGGCCTCCGCGAGGGCGGCAAACGCCGCGGAAAGGTGCGCCGCGGTGAGTTCCGGGCAATCGCCGCCGATCACGACCACGGACTCCGCGCCCTCGACGAAGGCGGCAGCGATCGCGCGCTCCATGCGCCGGCCGAGATCGCCGTCGCCCTGTTCGCGCAGCACCACCGCCGGACCGAGCCAGGCGCGCGCGGCGGCCTCCTCCGGCGCGCCCGCGACGCGGGCCTCGATCGTAACCGGAAACGCGTTACGCGCGGAAAACGCGGCGGTCGCCGCCAGCGTGTGGGCGACGAGGGCGCGGTGGAGGGCGCAGGCCCGGTGCTCGCCGAGCGCGGGGACGAGACGGGTTTTCACCGTGCCGGGTCGCGGATATTTGAGCATCACGATGACCCGGCGGCTGGCGGTCGGAACTTGGGCATCCACGTCGACGACGCAGACCACGGACGGCTTCGAGTGCAATCCTGCGCCAGCGCGGCCGGCAGGATGTCAGAAAATCCGGAGCACCACCGAGGGGAAGAGACCCAGCAGAACGAGCAGAAGGGCGGTGAAAACGAGGACGATAGCGGCGTCGGCGGGCACGGGAACGGGGGCCGCCGCGGGGTCGGCGGGGCCGACCACGAGCGCCTGCTTGAGCATGACGAGGTAGTAGTAGAGGGCGACGGCGCTGAGGGCGATGGCGAGCAGCGCGAGCCAGCCGGCGGGACCGGCGAGGCCGCCGAGGTTCAAGACCGCGGCAAACACGGTGAATTTGCCGACCCAGCCGGCGAGCGGCGGAATGCCGGCGAGCGAGAGCAGGTAGACGGCGAAGCAGGCTGCGAGTAGCGGCGAGCGACGGTAGAGGCCGGCGAGGTCGGTGATTTTTTGGCAGCGGCCGGCGC
The DNA here is from genome assembly GCA_044358025.1 of Opitutaceae bacterium. Lineage (GTDB taxonomy): Bacteria > Verrucomicrobiota > Verrucomicrobiia > Opitutales > Opitutaceae > GAS368. The sequence goes on along the minus strand of JBIKOK010000003.1, from coordinate 69,046 downwards.
GTTCCACCACGGCGATCACGGCGAAGGCGCCGACGGTCGCGAGGCCGTAGGTGAACGCGTAGTAGAAGAGCGGGCCGAGGCCGGCGTCGCCCGCGACGATCACGCCGAGGAGCATCACGCCGGCGTGGGCGATGGCGGAGTAGGCGAGGAGGCGGCGGACGTTGGACTGGGCGAGGGCGGCGAAATTGCCGAGCAGGAGCGACGCGGCGGAGAGGCAGGCGACGAGGGGCAGCCAGCCGGGCGAGCCGGCGGCGGTCGCGACGCTGCCGGCGACCGGACCGAAGCCGGGCCAGAGGAGGCGGACGAAGAGGGTGAAGCCGGCGAGTTTCGAGGCGGAGGCAATGAGGGCGGACGAGACGACCGGGGCGCCCTCGTAGACATCGGGGGCCCAGAGGTGGAAAGGCGCGGCGGCGGCTTTGAAGCCGAAGGCGACGAGCACCATCACGAGGGCGAGCGAGAGGAGCGGGCTCTGGCCCTGGCGGGCGAGCTGGTGGGCGATCTGGGGGAGTTCGATCGAGCCGGTGAGGCCGTAAATCAGGCTGAAGCCGAAGAGGAGAAACGCGGCCGACATACCGCCGAAGAGAAAATATTTCAGCGCGGCTTCGGCGGATTCGGGGCGCGATTTGTCGAAACCGGCGAGGATGTAGAGCGAAAGGCTGGCGAGCTCGAGGGCGAGGAAGGCGACGAGGAGCTGTTGCGCGGCGGCCATCAGCGTGAAGCCGGCGGTGGCGAAGAGCACGATGGCGACAAACTCGGCCGGGTGGCGGAGGCGCGCGGTGCTCCCGGTGAGCGTCAGCGTGAGCCAGGCGAGCATGAGCACGCCGAGGCGCGAGGCCAGGGTGAGTTCGTCGAGCACGAGCGCGCCGCCGAAGACGGAATCGGCGAGGTCGACGGAGAACGCGCCATACATGGCGGCAACAACGGCGAGGCTGCCGATGATGACGGCGGCCTGGAGCCGGGTTTCGCGGGATTGGCGGGCGCCGAAGATCAGATCGAAGGTGAGGGCGAGCAGGGCGCCGACGACGAGGGCCGTCTCGGGCAGCAGGGCGTGGAGGAGTTCGGAGTAGTTCACAGCGAACCTCCTTTTAACGCCGCCTGCATGAGGGGCGATTGCAGGGCGGGCGTGATCCAGTCGAGGAGGATGTCCGGCTTGAGGCCGAGGTAGACGGTCGCGGCGAGGAGGAGGGCGGCGCCGGATTTTTCCGCCACGGTGATGGGCTCGTAGGGATGGGCGTGGGCGTCAGCGGCCGAGACCGGAGCCGTCGAGCCGAAGAAGGAAACCTGGATGGCGCGGAGGGTGAAGGCAGCGGCGACGAGGATACCAAAACCGGCGAAGATGGCCCATGCAGGGGAGGTTTTCCACACGCCGATGAGAATCGTGAGTTCGGCGGGGAAACCGCTGAAACCGGGCATGCCCATCGAGGCGAGGCCGGCGAGGACGAAGGTCAGCGCGGCGAAGGGGAGAAGGCGATACAGCGGGAGCTGGCGGAGATCGGCGAGTTTCCGGGTGTGGGTGCGCTCGTAGACCATGCGGCCGACGACGGCGAAGAGGAGGCCGGCAATCACGCCGTGCGAAAACATCTGGAGGACGGCGCCGGCGACCGCGGTGGCGTTGGCGGCGGCGAGACCGAGGAGGACGAAACCCATGTGGCTCACGCTCGAGTAGCCGATGACGAATTTGAAATCGTCCTGCACGAGGGCGATGAAGCCGGCGTAGAGGATGCCGATGAGGGCGAGGGCGGCGATGGTGGGTTGCCAGAAGACGAGTCCGACCGGGAAGAGCGGCAGGGCGACGCGGAGGCAGCCGTAGGCGCCGAGTTTCATGACGACGCCGGCGAGGAGCATGGAGGCGGCGGTGGGCGCGGCGACGTGGCCGGTGGGCGCCCACGTGTGAAAGGGGAACATACCGGCGAGGACGGCGAAGCCGGTGAAGACGAGGGCGAAGAGGCCGATTTGTTCACCGCGGGAGAACTGCGTGGCGGCGGCGGCGAGGTCGTGGAGGGCGAAGCTGGACGGGGCGCCGTGGGCGACGGCGGCGGCGTTGGCCCAAAGGAGACCGGCGAGGACGAGGGCGCTGCCGGCGAAGGAATAGAGGACGAGCTTCATCGCGGCGTGTTCGCGCGTGGCGGGCGAGCCCCAGTTGGCGATGAGGAAATATTTCGGGACGATCGCGATTTCGTAGAAGACGAAGAACGTAAAGGCATCGGCACTGAGAAACACGCCGTAGACGCCGCCGATGAGGGCGAGGTAGAGGGCGAAGAATTCGCCGACGCGGTGCTCGATGTTCCAGGAGAAGAGGACGCCGGCGGTTGCGGCGAGACCGGTGAGGACGAGCAGGGTGAGGCTGATGCCATCGACCGCGAGGTGGTAGCGGATGCCGAGTTCGGCGATCCACGGGAGATCGATGAGATCTTGCAGACCGGGAGAGGGGACGAATTGGGCGGCGGCGACGAGGACGATCGCCCAGGAGGTGAGGGCCGTGACGAGCGCGACCCAGCGCGCGAGGGAGTTGGAACGCGCGCCCGCCGCGAGCGCGAGGAGAGCGCCGGCGAAGGAGACGTAGATCGAGAGCGGCAGCGCGTTCATGGCAGCGTGAGGTGGTCGGCCCACGAGGTGATGAGCGGATTGAAGAGGCCGGTGAGCAGGCCGGGGAAGAGACCGAAGACGGCCATCAGCGCGACGAGCGGGACCAGCGTGACGAGTTCGATCGCGGAAACGTCAGCGAAGGCGGTGGCGGCGGCCCCAGCGCGCGGGCCGTGGAAGACGCGTTGCCAGAAGGTGAGGAGGAAGAGGGCGGTGGCGAGGAGACCGAGGGTGGCGATCGCGGCGGCGGCGGGATGCAGACCGAAGACGCCGCGGAAGATGAGGAATTCGCCGACAAAGCCGTTGAGGCCGGGGAGGCCGAGCGAGGAGAAGAGCGCGACGCCACAGAAGCCGGCGAAAACCGGGGCGGCGGTGCGCACGCCGCCGAAATCGGCGAGGCCGCGTTTCCCGCCGGAGCGGTTTTCCAAAATGCCGACGCAGGCGAAGAGGGCGGCGGCGGAGAGCCCGTGGTTGAACAGCTGCAGGAGCGTGCCGCTGAGCGCGGCGGTGGCGGCGGGGCCGGTGGGGGCGTTGCGGCCGGTGGCGTAGGACACGGCGAAGAGCGCGAGAAGACAGTAGCTGAGATGGTTGACGGAGGAGTAGGCGACCATGCGCTTGAGGTCGGTCTGCTTCATGGCGGCGAAGGCGCCGAAAACCACGCCGCCGAGGGCGAGGGCGATGAGCCACGGCGCGGCGGTGTGCAGCGGGGTCGGGAAGATCGGCCACAGGATCCGGAGGAAACCGTAGACGCCCATCTTCGACATGACGCCGGTGAGGAACATCGAAGCGCCGGTGGGGGCTTCGGCGTAAGTCGCGGGGAGCCACGTGTGGAAGGGCCAGAGCGGGACTTTGACGGCGAGGCCGAGGAGGACGCCGAGGAAAACGAGCTGATGGGCGCCGCCGGGAAGTTGGGCGGCGAGCGTGCCGTCGCGGCCGAGTTGGGCGAGCTGGGCGAAATCGAGCGTGCCGGTGGCGACGAAAAGAGCGGCGAAGCCGACGAGCATGAAGGCGCTGCCGCCGATGGTGTAGACGACGAATTGATACGCCGCGCGCGTGGCGCCGGGACCGCCCCAGAGTTTGATCAGGAAAAAGGCGGGGACGAGGCTGAGTTCCCAGAAGAGGAACCAGTGGAAGAAATCGAGGGCGAGAAAGACGCCGAGGGCGGCGCCCTGGAGAAGGAGGAAGAGGGCGCCAAAGAGGCGGGGAGATGGGGCGCCGGAGAGAGGGAGAGAGGGGGAGAAGAGAGACCAGGAGGCGAGGAGGGCGACGGGCGTGAGGAGGCCGGTGAGGAGGACGAGGAGGAGGCTCAGGCCGTCGAGGCCGAGGTGATAATGGATGTTGAGGGCGGAGATCCACGTGTGGCGCTCGACGAACTGCGGGGCGATCGAGGCGGGGTTGAAGCCGGCGAGGAGGACCGCGGAGAGCGCGAGGGTGGAAAGCGAGAAGAGAAGCGTGAGCGCGCGGGTCGTGGCGGGACTCGCCCCGCGCAAAAAGGTCAGGAGGGCAGCGCCCGCCCACGGGGTGAAGACGACGAGAGAGAGGAGCGGGAGGGGGTTCATGCGACACCTCCCAAAATCGCGACGAGCGCGAGGACGACGAAGCCGACGGCGAGAAAGCGGAGGTAACCGTGGGCGTCGCCGGTCTGGGCGCGGGAGTAGGCCTGGCCGGTGCCGCGGAGTTTTTCGCTCGTGGCGTCGAAGCCGGCGTTGAGGCCCTGTTCGTCGGCCTCGCGGTTCACCGTGCCGGAAAATTCACCGAGCAGCGCGAGGAAATGGACGATGCCGCCCCAGACGTAGCGGTCGCACCAGTCGGCGGCGGTGGCGAGGAAGGTATGCAGGACGCCGACGGTGGCGGCGTAGAGTTCGTCGAATTGCAGGCGCGCGCCGAGAAAGGCGTGGGTGCGAGGGGCGGCGGTGGCGAGCGGGTCGGGCGCGGTGGCTTTAATGCGGAGGCGGACCTTGCGGCCGTAGAGGAACCAGCCGGCGCCGATGCCGGCGGCGACGAGGACGATGGAGAGGACCATGAGGCCGACGCCTTCGAAGAGGGAGTGGCCGTGGACGGCGGTCTCGCCGTTGAGGCGGGCCTGGAGCCACGGGTAGGCGGGCGTGCCGAGGAAACCGAGGACGACGGCGAAGAAGGCGAGGATGACGAGCGGGGTGGTCATCACGGCGGAGTTTTCGTGGGCGTGTTCGGCGGCATGGCTGCGGCCGTGGCCGAAGAATGTTTCCGAGATCAGGCGGGTGTTGTAGAAGGCGGTGAGGACGACGCCGATCAGCGCCGCGTAGAACGGGAAGGGGGAACCGGACGTGGCGTGCGCGGCGTGGAGGATGGCTTCCTTGCTCCAGAAACCGGAGAAGAAGAGCGGCACGCCGACGAGGGCCATGGTGCCGATGGCGAAGGTCGCGAAGGTGAGTTTCATCTTCGCGGAGAGTCCGCCGAGTTGACGGATGTCCTGCTCATGGTGGGCGGCGTGGATGACGGAGCCGGCGCCGAGGAAGAGGAGGGCTTTGAAGAACGCGTGGGTGAGGAGGTGGAAAATCGCGGCGCCCGGCGCGCCCACGCCGATGGCGAGCATCATGTAGCCGAGTTGGGAGACGGTGGAGAAGGCGAGGATGCGCTTGAGATCGTATTGGGCGACGGCGATGGCGGCGCCGAGGAGCGCGGTGAGGGCGCCGATGAAGGCGACCACTTGCAGCGCGTCGGGCGTGAGCAGCGGATAGACGCGCGCCATGAGGAACACGCCGGCGGCGACCATCGTGGCGGCGTGGATGAGGGCGGAGACGGGCGTCGGGCCCTCCATCGCGTCGGGGAGCCAGACGTGGAGCGGGAACTGGCCGGATTTGCCGACGGCGCCGCAGAAGAGGAGGAGGCCGATGGCGCTGGCGACGGTGAGACCGCCGACGGTGGCGGCGGAACCGAGGGCGCCGAGGGCGGTGGCTTCGAGGACGCCGTGACCGTTGTCGTAGAGGAGGAGGGAGCCGGCGGAGTCGTAGAGCCAGAGGAGGCCGAGGAGGAAACCGAGGTCGCCGATGCGCGTGGTGATGAAGGCTTTTTTCGCGGCGGCGGCGGCGGACGGTTTGTGGAACCAGAATCCAATGAGCAGATACGAGGCGAGACCGACGAGTTCCCAGCAGACGAAGAGGAGGAGGAGACTGTTGGCGACGAGGAGACCGAGCATCGCGGCGGCGAAGAGACTCAGGAAGCAGAAGAACTGTTTGAAGTTCGCGTCCTCCTTCATGTAGCCGAGGCTGAAGATGAAGATGAGGGTGCCGACGAAGGTCACCATCGTGCACATGAACGCGGTGAGCGGGTCGAGCAGCCAGCCGAGGCGGACGGTGTCGTTGCCGAGTTCGAACCAGGTGAAGTTGTGGGTGAGGTGCGCGGCGGGATTCGCGAGGGCGGTGCTCAGGGCGGCGCAGGAGATGAAGAACGAGAGCGCGAGCGCGCCGATGGCCGCGCCGGCGACAAGGGTGCGGGCGCGGCGGGGTGCGAGGGTGCCGAGGGCCGCGGCGAGAAGCGGCAGCGCGGGGATGAGCCAGAGGGATTCGGCAGAGAGGCTCATGGGTCAGAATTTTTGCCGCAAAGAGGCGCAAAAAATCGGAGGGCGCTGGCGGCGTGAAAGGCGCCTAGAGGCGCGCGGACGTGCTGAAATCGCGTTGGGTCAACGCGCTCCACCTCTGAAATGGCAGGACAGGTTTTCATCCTTTGAGGCGGTTCGCCTCTTGGAGGCGGATGCTCTTTTGGTGGCGGTAGACGGCGATGATCAGGGCGAGGCCGACGGCGGCTTCGGCGGCGGCGACGGCAATCGAGAAGATGACAAACATCACGCCGGTGGCGGGCGAGGTGGCGGGGCCGTAGCGCCAGAAGGCGATGAAATTGATGTTGGCCGCGTTGAGCATCAGTTCGACGCCGAGGAGGACGAGGATGGTGCTGCTGCGGGCGAGCGCGCCGATGAGGCCGACGCAGAAGAGCGCGCTGGAAAAAAGGAGGCAGAGGTGGAGCGGATCGACACTCATGACGCGTCCTTTTTCGTTTCGTCGGGGTCTTGGGCGGCGAGGACGATGGCGCCGAGGAGGGCGACGGTGAGGAGAATGCCGACGATGAGCAGGGCGGCGGCGTGGGTGCCCATGAGCTGCGTGCCGATGTCGCGCACGGTGGCGGTGGGCGCGGCGGCCGTCGACGGAGACAGGCGGGTGCCGAGGAGGGCGGTGGCGAGCACGCCGAAGACGGCGACGCCCGTGAGGACGGCGGACACGGCGCGGGAAAGGGAGTCGGGGGAGACGACCGTATCGGCGCGCGAGCGGCGCGTGAGCAGCACGGCGAAGAGGACGACCATCGAAACGGCGCCGACGTAGACGAGCACCTGGGCGAAGGCCACGAACTCGGCCCCGGCCCAGAGGTAAAAGGCCGCGATGCCGAACCAGCTCGCGATCAGGAGGAGCGCGCTGTGGATGAGATTGCGCAGCGAGAGCGCGACCGCAGCAGTCGCGAGCGTGGTGACGGCGATGAGGACGAGCGCGGCGGTCATGGCGTGGCGAACGGAACCCGGCCAGCGGCCGGGCCTCCAAAAGGCACCTTCTCGAGGGGATGGGCGCGAGATTTCATGAGGCGGCGTAGCGGTAGACGCGCGGGGCGACGCCGGCGCTGAGTTGGCGGCCCAGGAGGACGAAGGGTCCGACGACGAGGAGGGCGCTGATCAGCCAGCGGAGGAGTTGCAGCGGGCCGGCCCAGGGGAAGGAGAGGGACCAGAAGGCGGCGTTGGCGAGGTTGATGAGTGCGAGCGGGACGAGGAACTTCCAGGCGAAGCGTGTGAGCTGGTCCATGCGGAGACGCGGGAACGTGGCGCGGATCCAGATGAAGCCGAGGAGGAGGACGACGAGTTTGGCGCCGAACCAGACGTAGGACGGGATGAATTCGAGGTAGGGCGACGGCGCGTGCCAGCCGCCGAGGAAGAGGGTGATGGCCATGCCGCTGAGGGCGATCATGCCGAAATACTCGGCCATGAAGAAGAGGGCGTATTTGAAGCCGCTATACTCGGTGAGATGGCCGGCGATAAGTTCGCTCTCGGCCTCGGGCAAATCGAAGGGCGAGCGGTTGGACTCGGCGAGGGCGGCGATCATGAAGATGACGAAGCCGGCGGCGCCCCACGGGGTGAACACGTGCCAGTGGGGGATGAGGTTGAATTTCCAGCCGGCCTGCGCGGCGACGATTTCGGTGGTGGAGAGGGAGCCGGCGACGAGGACGACGGGGACCCAGGCGAGGAGGAGGGGGAGTTCGTAGCTGATGAGCTGCGCGAGGGCGCGCATGGCGGCGAGGAGGGAGTATTTGTTGCGGCTGGCCCAGCCGGCCATGAAGACGGCGAGTTCGGTGGCGGCGCCGGCGGCGAAGAAATAGAGGACGCCGGCGTTGAGATCGACGGGGACGAGGTGGCGGCCGTAAGGGATGACGGCGAAGGTGAGAATCGAGAAGGCGAGCAGCACGACGGGCGCGAGGAAGTGCAGCAGATGGTCGGCCCCGCGCGGTACGACGTCCTCCTTGGTGAGGGCCTTGACGCCGTCGGCGAAGGGTTGGGCGAGACCGAAGAAGCGCAGGTTGATGAAGGGGATCGGCGTGCGGTTCGGGCCGGGGCGATTCTGGATCCGGCCGAGAATTTTGCGTTCGGCGAGGGTGACGTAGGCGAAGAGCAGGCCGAAGACCGACAGAATGACCGCGATGGAGATCAGGCTGTTGACGAGCCAGCGCCACGGCTCGGGGAGCCAGGACGTGAACACGTCGCGGGCGACGAGCGGGAGGCGTTCGAGGAAGGCATCGGCGGCGGACGCCGCCGATGCCAGTGGAAGTTGAAGCAGGAAAGTTGAAGGTCCGGACGGGATCATGCGTTCGGGAGTGGTTTGGCCACCGGGGCGGCAGCTTTGGCGGCGGCCGCGGCGGCTTTCGCGGCCGCGGCGGCGGCGGCTTTTTCTTCGGCGGCTTTGCGTTCGGCGGCGAGACGGGCGTCGACCTCGGCGGCTTCGGTCGGGTGGATGCCGTGGTAGTAGGCGTTCGACTTCGCGAGCTGTTCGCGGTTGAGGAGGAGCGCGGAGAAGCGGTCGGTGGTCGCGATCTCGTAGACCTGGTCCATTTTGATCGCGTCAAAAGGGCAGACCTCGACGCAGATCTGGCAGCTCATGCAGACCGAGGTATCGATGGCGAAGATGGCGGGGAAGAGCTGGGGTTTGCCGGTGGCGTCGGGTTTTTTGTCCTTCGATTTCTCGATGTAAATGCACTGGGGCGGGCACTCTTTTTCGCAGATCTGGCAGGCGACGCAGCGGAGCGTGCCCATGGGGTCGGTGGCGTTTTCGGCGACGAGGAACGGGAAGTTGCGGTAGGCCTCGGGGAGCTTCGTTTTGACCTCGGGATACTCGATCGTGGTCAGGCGCGCCGGATCGTAGAAGGACCCCACGAAGTTTTTCGCGGTGACGCCGAGGCCTGAGAGTAATCCGGTGCCGAGCATGGGAAGCGCTGCGCGCTAGTTGAAGTTTAAGGACATAAGGTGAAGGAGGCGGACCGACTAGCGGTCGACTTCGCCGAGGACGATGTCGACGGAGCCGAGGATGATCACGGCGTCGGCGACGGTGTGGCCGAGGCACATGTCCTCGAGGATGGTGAGGTTGATGAAGGAGGGCGGGCGGATGCGGTAGCGGTAGGGGTTCGGGCTGCCGTCGCTGAGGAGATAGAAACCGATCTCGCCCTTCGGGCCTTCGATGCGACCGTAGGCTTCGCCGGCCTTCGGGCGGAAGCTGCGGAGCTTCGCCTTCGGGTCCATGATCGGGCCGCCGGGGAGGCCGGCGAGGGCCTGCTGGAGAATCTTGATCGACTCGCGCATTTCGAGGACGCGGATCATGTAGCGGTCGTAGACATCGCCGTGGTCGCCGAGCGGGACGCGGAAGTCGAAACGCGGATACACGCCGTAGGCGTCGACCTTGCGGAGGTCGTAGTTGACGCCGCTGGCGCGGAGCATCGGGCCGGTGACGCCGGCGCCGATGGCGAGCGCGGGCGGGAGTTTCCCGACGCCCTGGGTGCGGGCCATGATGATCTCGTTGCCGGTGAGGAGGGTCTCGAATTCGTCGAGGAAAACGCCGTAGCGGTCGGTGAGTTTTTGGGCGCCCGCGAGCCAGTCGGCGGACGGATCGACGCGGCAACCGCCGAAGCGCTGGTAGTTGCACATCATCCGGGAGCCGGAGAGCGATTCGAAGAGGTCGAGGATGTATTCGCGTTCGCGGAACGCATACATGAGCGGCGTGCCGGAGCAGCCGCAGTCCTGCATGAGGAAGCCGGCGAGACAGGTGTGGTTCAGGAGGCGGGTGAGCTCGGCGAGGATGACGCGGACGTATTCGGCGCGCTCGGGGACGGCCTGGCCGGCGAGTTTCTCGACGGCGAGGGCGTAGGCCCAGTTGTTCGTCATCGACGAGAGGTAGTCGAGCCGGTCGGTGTAGGGCATCGACCCGAGATAGGTGACGTTCTCGCCGAGTTTCTCGTGGTTGCGGTGGAGGTAGCCGAAGACGGGCTTGAGCTTCACGATGGTCTCGCCGTCGAGCGTGACGATCATGCGGAAGACGCCGTGGGTCGACGGATGGTGCGGGCCCATGGAGACCTCGAGGAGGTCGCCGTGGAAGCTGTCGTGCACTGCGCGGACGCGGGAGCCGGGGGAGCCCGCCGCAGGAGCGGAGAGGTCGGAGACGCTCATGGGGTGGCTCCTTTCGCGGGCGCGACGGCGGCGGGCGGCGGGGCCGGATAGTGGGCTTTGGCTTTTTCGAGGACGGTGCCGTGGGGGGTGGGCTCCCACTCGTAGTCGTCGGGTTCGACGTAGTCGCGGCGCATCGGGTGGTCGGCGAACTCGTCCCACATCAAGATGCGGCGGAGATCGGGATGGCCGTGGAAGGTGACGCCGAAGAGATCAAAGACTTCGCGTTCCTGAAATTCGCAGGAGCGCCAGACGGGCGTGAGCGACGGGACGGCGGCCTGATCGGTGCGGTTGCCGGTGCGCAGGCGGAGAATCACGGGGCCGTGGCGGAGAGAAATGGAATAGAGGTGATAGACGACCTCGAGACAGCCGGGCTGGAGGCGCTGGGTCTTTTGTTCGACGACTTTGGGGGGGCCGGCCGGGTTGGCCGGATCGGGCGTGGCGACCTTGGTCGTCTCGACGATTTCTTTTTCGGGCCAGTCGATGCCGGTGACGTTGGAGCACTGGTCGAGTCGGAGGGTGGCGTCGTCGCGGAGGAATTCGGCGAGGGCGCGGGCGTGGGCGGCGCCGAGGAGCAGCGAGTGCTGGGCGGCCGTGCCGGGATTCGGGACGACGGTGATCTCCGCGCCGGGAAACCGGGCGAGCAGACGGTCGCGAATCTGTTCGGGGGTTTCCATGGTGCGTCAGGCCTTTTCGGCGCGGACGATGGCCGGCGGCGCGGTCCAGATGGCGGGGTTGGCCGGCGGCTCGAGGTCGTGTTCGCCGAATTCGGGGACAGGGCAGTGGCACGGGAGATCGTCGCGCAGATGGCGCGGCGCGGCGGGGCCGGTGAGCTTGAAGCCCTGGATTTTTTCCTGGAGCTGGACGAGGCCGTGGAGGAGCGCCTCGGGGCGGGGCGGGCAGCCGGGGATGTAGATGTCGACGGGGATAAAACGGTCGATGCCCTTGAGGACATTGTAGCCCTGCTTGAAAGGGCCGCCGGAAATGGCGCAGGCGCCCATGGCGATGCAGTATTTTGGCTCGGGCATCTGGTTCCAGAGGCGGATGACCTGCGGGGCCATTTTTTTGGTGACGGTGCCGGAGACGATGAGGAGGTCGGCCTGACGCGGCGACGGGCGGAAGACTTCGGAGCCGAAGCGGGCGATGTCGAACTTGGCCATGGAGGCGGCGATCATCTCGATCGCGCAGCAGGCGAGGCCGAAATTGAGGGGCCAGACGGAGTGGCTGTTGCCCCACGTATAGAGTTCTTGGAGACTGGTGAGGAGGATGCCCTGGCGGCGGAGTTCGTCGCGCTCGGCTTCGGTCACCGTCGGCCGGGGCGGAGGAGCGGCGGGGGTGGGATCGCTCATGGGGCTCATTTCCACTCCAGATGGCCGCGGTGCCAAGCCCACACGAGGCCTTCGGCGAGGAGCAGCAGGAAGACGAGCATGGCCACGAGCGCGCCGACGGGCAGCGTGGTGAACGTGACGGCGAAAGGCAGGAGGAACAGCACCTCGACGTCGAAAATCAGAAACAGAATCGCGTAGAGATAATAGTGGGCTTTGAACTGGATCCAGGAGTCGCCGGAGGGGGCGACGCCGCATTCGTAAACGGCGCCCTTGTCGAGGCTGGGTTTGGGCGGTTGGAAAAAGCGGAACCAGAGCTGGGCGACGGCCAAAAGCAGGAGGGGAAAGGCGACCGCGACGGCTCCGAACAGAGCGAGAAATGCGTAGGGGTGGGCATTCATGGGTGGATCCTGAAACAAAATTTACGCTGGAGCCGGCCCCCTAAACCACAATTCCGAACCCGCGCCTTTTTTTGCGCAACGCTGCGCGCCGATTGCTTGAGGCGGATGACGCTGCGCGTGGTTTGCCCGGCCGGGCGGGATTTCCGCCCCGGGCCGGAACGGCGGACGAGAGGCGGAGGGCGGTGGCATCAGGGCTTCGCGTCCGCGAAGTCGCCGCGGGTGGCACAGTTGATCCACGCGGTGGCGCCGGTGGCGTAATGCTCTTTTTTCCAAATGGGCACGCGGGCCTTGGCTTCGTCGATGAGATAGCGGCACGCGTCGAAGGCGGCGCCGCGATGTTCGGCGGTGACGCCGACCCAGACGGCGAGTTCGCCGAGTTGGAGGTGACCGACGCGGTGGACGCAGTACACGGCGAGGACGGGAAATTTTTCGCGGGCCTCGGCGACGATGCGTGCGCCCTCTTTGTCGGCGAGGAGGGCGTAGGCCTCGTATTCGAGGGAGCGGACGGGTTGGCCTTCGTTCCGGTTGCGCACCCAGCCCTCGAAGGTGACGCAGGCGCCGGCGCGCGGGTCGGCGAGGGCGCGGGCGAGGGCGGCGGGATCGAGCGGGGCGGAGGAAAGGAGGAAACTCATGCGGGGGGCCGGGGGAAAGGGGGACGGGTCAAGGCACGGGGTAGACCTCGACGAGCGCGACGCCGGTGGTGTGGGCGACGCCGGCGATCTGGACGGTATAGTTGCCGGGAGCAAGGTACTGGAGCAGCGCGGCGTCGTTGCTGGCGGCGGGGAGCGCGAAGGCGCCGACCTGCGCGGCGGCGGCGGCGATGAGCGCGGCGTCGGGGCCGGCGGACCAGCCGGTGTTTTCGCGGAGGAGCTGGTTGCCGCGGTAGAGTTGCAGGCGCGGAGAGGCGAGCGGGCCCGACACGTCGAACGCGGCGAGGGCGGGGCCGATCCCGCGGATGAGCAGTTTTTTCGGCGCGGCACCGGCGACGACGACCCCGACGATCAAGATGTCGCCGCCGGTGCCGACGTCGGCGCGGGTGGAGACATTGCTGAGTTTCGGCGCACCGTCGGCGCCGGCGGAGGCATCATAGACTTCGACGAGGGCCACGCCGGTGGCGACCGCGGCGCTGCTCACCTGGGCGGTGTAGCTGCCCGGCTCGAGCCGCACGAGGAGGGTGGCATCGAGGCTGCCGACGCCCAAGGGAAACGCCCCCAAGCGCGCGGCGGCGGCGGAGAGCTGCGGGACGGAGCCGCCGATACTCCAATCGTCGTTTTCAAACAGCACCGTCGGACCCCGGAAGATCTGCAGCCGCGGATTGGGGAGGGTGGCGGGGACGCCGAAGAGCGCGAGGGCCGGACCGGAGGCGCGCACGAGCACGTCCTGCGGTGCGGTGCCTTGGACGGCGAAGCCGGCGATCAGCGTGCGGGCGCCGCTGCCGGCGAGGGAACGGGTGGAGACGTTGGCGAGACGCCCGCGGTCGGCGGGTGGGCCGGGCGCGGCGAACGCGACGGCGGCGCCACCGGTGGGCGAGTAAGTGCCGGTGAGCCCCGCGCCATTGACTCCGAGGTTTCCGGCATAAGCGAACGGGGGCTGGACCGCGGAAAACGCGCCGTTGGCGCCGACTTGGCCACCGGCCGACCGCGCGCCGGCGGGGTCCAAGGCGACGAGGAGCAACGTGCCGTCGGCCGCGGTGATGGCATGCCATTCGCCGAGGACGGCCGCCACCGTGACGGCCCGATAATACCCGGCGACATTCGCCGCGAGGCCCGCCGCGGGTTTCCCGGTGCCGGCGAACGTCAGGCCGGCGGCGGCGAGTTCGCCCAAGACGCCGCCGCCCCCGAAAGTCCCGGAGATGCCGCCCGAATAAAATGAGGCGAGCTGACCCGAGGCGGTTTCACCGGTGGCGGTGAAGGCGCCGTCTGGTTGAACGAAGAAGCCGCGGGCGATCACGGCCTGTTGTGGGCCGGAGAGAAAACCGATCAGGGCGCCCTCGGAGTCGGGTCCGACCGACAGCGCGCACGAATCTCCGCCCGCGAACGTGCCGAAGTAAATCCCGGCGAAAGGCGAAACCGCGACCGCGAGAACCACCGGGCCCGACGTCAGTGAGCCGTCGCGATGGGAGGCGACGAGCGTGTAGGTGCCCGCGTCGGCGGGTTTCGCGGCCGGCAAGCCGAACGTGGCGCGGGTGGCGCCGGGCACGGGGACGCCGTTCTTGAGCCACTGATACGTCAGAGCGGCGGGGCTCTGCACGGCAACGGCCAGTTCGACGGGGGCTCCGGCGGTGACGTGGCGATCGGGCGGAGCCGACCCAAATTCGAGGGCCGGGGCGAGGCGAACCGCGGCCGGGGTGGACGCGACGGAACCGCGGGCGTTGGTGGCGACGACGGTGTAGGCGGCCGCGTTCGTGACCTCGGCGAGGGTGAGGGTCAGCGCGGTGGCGCCGGCGAGGGGCTGATCGCCGCGGAACCATTGGTAGGTCGCGACGGGATTGGCGGCCGCGCCGGCGGCCAGCGTGACGGTTCCGCCGGGAATCACGACGGCGTCGGCCGGCAAGGTGGTGAAGACCGGCAAACCGACGGCCGGCGCGCGGAGCGTGAGGACGGCGGCGGCGCTGGACACGACGCCCTCGGCGTTCGCGGCCAGCGCCGTGTAGGTGCCGGCATCGGCGGCGGACACCCGGGGCAAGGGGAGCGCGGGGTTGGTCTGGCCCGGCAGATCGACGCCGTCTTTGCGCCATTGGTAGCGGGGGAGGCTGAAGCCGGTCGCTCGGGCGGCCATCGTCACGGTCGTACCCGGGAGGACGGATTGACCGGCCGGTTGCGCGGTGAAGTGCGGCGCCTCGGGAAAATCGACCACGGTCACCGAGATCTCATCGCTGACGGTGGAACCGGCGGGGTTGGAGACCACCACGCGATAACGCCCCGCCGCGGTGAGCTCGGCCGGCACCACGTAGGCGAACGACGTGGCCCCGGGGAGGGCGACACCGTCCTTTTGCCACTGGTAAGTCACGCCCGTGCCGGACGCCAAACTGACCGAGAGGCCGCCGCCGGATTCGCCGACGAACAGGACGCGCGAAGCAGGCTGGTCGAGAATCACGGGCGCGGTAAGCGGAGCCGGGGGGGTCACGACGAGCGGCACCGCGACACTCGGCACCGAGCCGTTGCGATTGGTGACGACGACGGAATAGTCGCCGGCCGTGGCCGCGAGGGCCGCGTTGATCCCATAGGTGCTGTCCGTCGCGCCCGGGATCGCGACGGCATCCTTGCGCCACTGGTAGGCGAAGGGGCGTTCGCCTTCGGCGGCGACGGTAAACCTGGCAGGCGCGCCGGGCGCGCGCGTCTGCGCCGCGGGCTGGCGCACAATCCGGGGCGCCACGCCGAGATCCAGAATGTCCACGGTGATCGGGCGGCTGGTGGTCGGCGGCTGGCCCGCGGCCGTGACGGTGGCGACGTAGGCGCCGGCCTGGGCGGCCGTGACCGCCGGAAACACGAGTGAACTCCCGTTGGCGCCCGGGACCAGGACGCCGTCTTTGCGCCATTGCACGGTGGCGGTGTCGACCGTGAGCAAGAGATCCAACCGCAGGAAGTCGCCGATCGCCACGACCTCGCCGCCCGCCGTGAAACTGATGAGCGGCGGCGCGGCATCCACGGTCACCATTGCCGGTTTGCTGGTGACGGAGCCGACGGCGTTGGTGACGGTGACCGTGTAGGAACCGGGGCTGGCCGGTTGCGGCGTCGCGAGGGAAAACGTGCGGCTGTCGGCCGCCCCGGGAATCGGCAACCCGTCTTTGCGCCATTGGTAGGTGACGCCGGACGGCGAGAGCACGCCGACCGAGAGGTAGGGCAGAAAATTGCTCGGCGGCAGGCTGGAGCTCGCGGGATGCGAGGTGATCACGGGGGGGACGGCGGGCAGCACGACGACCGGGGCGGGGAGACTTGTGACCGTGCCCGTCGGGTTACTCACCACAACCGTGTAGGAGCCGGCATCGGCGGTGACGGCGGGTTTGGCGTAGGTGGCGGCCGTCGCACCGGCGATGAGGACGCCGTCTTTGCGCCACCGGTAAACCGGCGCACGCGTACCCGCGGCGTCGACGGTCAGGGCCAACTCCTCACCCTGGCGGACGGCCAAACCAGCCGGATGACCCGTGATCGTCGGCGCCGCCGGAGGCAGCACGGTGACGACGGCGGGTTCGGACAAACTCACGCCCTGCGGGTTGCCGACCAGCACGGTGTAGCTGTCCCGCACTCCCGTGGCCGCGCCGGCCGTGAAGCCGTAGCTCCGCGTGGTCGCGCCCGGGAGCGGCGTGCCGTTGCGGCGCCATTGGTAATCCAAATCGCTGCCGGTTTCGTCGTCGGTAAACCCCGACCGCGCGCCCACCGCCGAGACCGACAAGGTCACGGGATCGCCGACGGTGACGGTCGGGGAGGCGGGATGCTCTCGGATGATCGGGCGCGGCGGGAAACTGACCGCGATCGTACCCCCGGCGCTGGTGGTCGACGCCACCGCGTTCGTGACGGTCACGCGGTAGGTGCCGACATCCGCGACGGTCGCCGCGCCGCGCGAGAAGCCGGCGCGCGTTTCCCCGGGGAGGGGGACGGCATCCTTGTGCCATTGGTAGGAGAACGGAGCGGTGCCTTTGACGAAGAGCGCGATGCTGAAGCTGTTTCCCGCATACACCACGGGGGGAAAACTCAGGGACTCAATGATGGGAGCGACGGCCACGATCACAGTCAGGACAATCGGACCAAACGTCACGGATCCGGCCGGGTTGGCGACGAAGACGGTGTAGCTCCCGGCGTCGGCCCCGCGCGCGGCCTCCACGGCAAAGGTCGCGTTGGTGGCGCCCGGCAAATCCACCCCGGCTTTTTTCCATTGATAGGCAAACGGGGCGCTGCCGGTGACGGACGGAGTGAGCGTCGCTTTCTGGCCCTCGTTGACGGTCTGGTTGACCGGGAGGGCCGCAATCCGCGGTGGCGTCACGCTCTGGGCGGCAGCACCCGCCCCGCCGGCGAAGAGCAGCAAGCACAAGAAAAGTCCGGAGCGGATCATGGTGGGACGGGAGAGAACGGGCCGACCATGCCAAGCGACCGGGGCAGAGACCGCAAGACCGGCGAATGCCCGCTCAACCGCCCGCGACCGGCGGGATGAAGACGAGGCGGTCGCCGTCGCGGAGCGCGTGGGCGGGCGGGACGAACTCGTCGTTGACGGCGGCGCGGACGCGGTCGGCGGGGAGCGTGAAGGCGTGGCGGGCGCGGAGTTCGTCGTAGAGGGCGGTGGGGGTGGTGGCGGCGGTCGTGAGGGTCTCCTGGGTGAGGCCGCGCTGTTCGCGGAGGATCGCGAAATATTGGACGTGGAGGGTGAGCATGGGGCGATACGTGGACGAAAGGCGGGAGGAGCGCGGAGGGCGGGAGGGCGCGGAGGGCGCGGAGGGCGCGGAGGCGTGGGCGAGGCGGGCGAGGCGGGCGCGGAGGGCGCGGAGGCGTGGGCGGGGCGGGCGAGGCGGAGACCGCGCCCTACGCGGAGCGGTAGTGGGATTTTCCGCCGGTTTTTTCGCGGAGGCGGATGTCGCGGATCACGATGCCGTGGGAAACGGCTTTGGCCATGTCGTAGAGCGTGAGCGCGGCGACCGTCGCGCCGGTGAGGGCTTCCATCTCGACGCCGGTTTTGGCGTGGGTTTGCGCGTGGCAGTGAATCGTGACTTCACCCGTGCCGTCGGGGAGGAGGCGCGATTCGATCTTGATCTGGCAATCATCGAGCGGGAGCGGGTGGCAGAGGGGAATGAGGTCGCTGGTTTTCTTCGCGCCCATCACGCCGGCGAGAATGGCGGTCTGGAAAATCGGGCCTTTCTTCGTGGCGATCTCACCGTCGTGGAGGAGCGCGGCGAGTTCGGGCGGGAGCGAAACGGTGGCGACGGCGTGGGCGGTGCGCCGGGTCACAGCCTTGTCGCCGACGTTGACCATCGCCGGACGGTTTTGCGCATCGAGGTGGGAGAACATGAGGGGAGAATGACTGAAGGACTAATGACCAATGTCCAAGGGTGGATCGCGGGGGGCGGTGGGAAGACGTCGGGACGTGGCGGGCGCGTCACACCCACGGGTAAAACGGGGCGAGGGTGCCGGGGGGAAAATCGGCGGGGCCGGGCGGGAGTTCGATGAAGCCGTCGGTGCCCACGAGGCCGGCGAAGTCGCCCGAGGTGTTGAACGGGTCGGGCGTGGCGAGGAGTTCGGCGCGGGGGCCGCTGGAGAGTTTGACCGGCAGCAAATAGGCGAGCTTCGCTGGCCAGGAAACGGGCGCGGCGAGCGCGACGGGGCGCGGGGCGGACGGGACGAGGCCGCCGGCGTGCGCCAGGGCGGGGAGGACGAAACGGTGCAGGCAGGTGTAGGCGGAGACGGGATTGCCGGGGAGGGCGAAGACGGGCGTGTGGCGCGCGCTTTGCCCGAACCAAAACGGTTTGCCGGGACGTTGGGCGACACCCTGGAAAATTTTCTTCACGCCCTGGCGGTCGAGTTCGGCCGGGAGGAAATCGAATTTTCCTTTCGAAACCCCGCCGGTGATGAGCACGACGTCGTATTCGGCGAGGATGTGCCAGAGGAGGTGTTCGATTTCGTGGCGGACGTCGCGGAGGTGAAACCGGGAGGTCAACGGGTAACCGGCGGCGGCGAGCGCGGCGCTGAGCGCGTGGTCGTTGCTGCGGCGGATCTGGTGCGGGGCGACGGGTGCGCCCACGTCGACGAGTTCGTCGCCGGTGGCGATGACGGCGATTTTCGGGGACTGGCTGACGGTCACGCTGGCATAGCCGCAGGCGGCGGCGACAGCGATTTCCCGGCCGGTGAGCCGAGTGCCTTCGCGCACGATGACGGCACCCGCGCGGTGGTCGCTGCCGCGGCGGTGGACGGCGTGGCCGGGAGGGAAGTGCGCGGCGGCGGCCGACACGGTGATCGTGGCGCCGGTGGCGGCGCGGGAGGTTTCCTCGTAGGGCACGATGCAGTCGGCGCCGGCGGGGAGCACGGCGCCGGTCATGATTTCGAGGCAGGCCCCGGCGGCGGGACCGAGTTGGAAGGGGCGCATGCCGGCCGCCTGCACGCCCTCGACGCCGAACGCGGTGACGCCGGCGGCGAGCGAGGCGGCCCGCAGCGCATAGCCGTCCATCGTCACGCGGTCGAACGGCGGGAGGTCGCGGTCGGCGCAGAGGTCGGCCCGCAGGCTGCGGCCGTGGGCGTGGACGAGCGGGCAATCTTCGCGGTGAAACGGCGCGAGACGGGAGAGAATGAGTTTTTCCGCGGCGGCGGGAGTGAGCATGTTTTTGGAGGAGCCTGCTTGCAGGTGAGACGTGCACGGGGTAACTCACACGGTTCACCGCCTGCTGGCAGACTCCTCCATGGGACATCCGACCGACCAATTCAACCGCCCGCTGCGCGATCTGCGCATTTCGGTGACGGACCGCTGCAATTTTCGCTGTCCCTACTGCATGCCGAAGGAGGTGTTCGGAGCGGGCTATCAGTTTCTGCGCGATCCGCAGCTGATGACGCTCGGCGAGCTCACGCGGATCGTGCGGGCGTTCCGCGCGCTTGGGGTGGACAAAGTGCGCCTCACGGGGGGCGAGCCGCTGCTGCGCGCCGATGTGCCGGAACTGGTGCGGATCCTGAAGCAGGACGTCGGGGTGAAGGACGTCGCGCTGACGACGAACGGCTGGCTGCTGGAAAAACTCGCGCCGGCGCTGCGCGCGGCGGGCCTCGACCGGCTGAACGTGTCGGTGGATTCGCTCGACGACACGACGGCGGGCAAGCTGAACGGGCTGGGGTTCAGCGTGACGCGGGTGTTGCGCGGGATCGACGCGGCGGCGGCGCTGGGCTTTCCGATCAAGATCAACACGGTGGTCCAGCGCGGGGTGAACGACGGGGAACTGCTGGCGTTGTGCGAGTATTTCCGCGCGCGCGGGCACGCGGTGCGGTTCATCGAGTTCATGGACGTGGGCAACACGAACCACTGGTCGGCGGAGCGGGTGGTGCCGGCGAAGGACATCGTCGCGCGCATCGGGGAAAAATGGCCGCTGGAGGCGGTGGGGCCAGCCTACCGCGGCGAGGTGGCCTCGCGCTACCGCTATGTCGACGGGCGCGGCGAGATCGGGCTGATCAGCTCGGTCACGGAGCCGTTTTGCCGGGACTGCCACCGCGCGCGGCTCTCGGCGGACGGAAAACTGTTCACCTGTCTGTTCGCGTCGCTCGGGTGGGACGTGCTCGGGGCGCTGCGGGCGGGGGCGGATGCGGCCGGGCTGGAAAATTATCTGGCGCGCGTGTGGAGCGGGCGGCTGGACCGCTACAGCGATGAGCGGGCGGAGCTGCTCGCGACGGGCGAGGCGCGGGCGAAGATCGAGATGAGTTACATCGGGGGGTGAGGGGCGCGGCTTCGTCCTCTCGCGGAGAGATGATCGGGATGCGGTCGGGGCGGTTCCGGCGGTAAACGCGGAAGTCCGCTCCGTCGCTCGTGAGCACCCGGGCCAGCGGGTGCAGCTCGCTGAGCCGGACGACGCAGGCATCCGCGAGTTGGGCGCGACCGGCATAGCGCTTCATGAAGGCCCGGATCTTCGGCGACTCGTGCGGGAAAAGCGGGGCGATATCGAGGGCGCCAAGCTCGAACATTTCAAACAGGCGATCTGCGGCCGGCCCGCCCCGCAGCAGATACGTCGCTTCGGACAAGACCGCTTCGCACGTCAGCATCGGATTTGGGAGCTCGTTAAAGCGCGCCAAGGATCATGCGTGCCACGGGTCGCTGGCGTCGAGAAAGCCGACTAACGGACCTGGGTCCAAAATGACGTTTGGCGCGGCCATAGCCCGCCAGGGACTTTACGCGTTTGCCGGTGCAAACGCTCCCCGAGAGGTGGCCAACGTGGTCGGCCATGGTGCGGACGGGGGCTTCCATGCGTTTGAAAACCGACGTGGCACCTTTCCCGTCCTGCACGGTGATTTCACGACCGTTGGCGGCCGCCCGGCGATGACGGGCGAGGTTGCGGGAAAATTCGCGCAGAGTGGTCGTCATGTGGGACAACCATGTCCGACAACCACCGCACCGGTCGGCAAGCCAACGTCAGGGGTGAAGCTGCCGTGCGGCGGCCGGCCGCGAGGGCGGGGGCAGTGCGTTTCGTTCGCGGCGGGAGCCACGCTGCCCGAGGGCGGGTCGGAGACCGCGCCCTCCTTTATTCCTCATACCGCGCGGCGCGGCCGAGGTAGTTGAGCATCCAGATTTCCTTCCAGACGCGGTAGCGGCCCTCGTGCGTGATCTTGCCAAGGTCTTCGCGATCCTGGTGCGCGTGGAGAAAGCCGAGTTCGGTGTTCACCTGATCGAGTTCGTGCTGGGCGGTGTTGAGGTCGGCCAACGGTTCGACGGCAAAGGGCACGGGCGTCGCGTGGCCGGCGAGCAGGCGCGCGCGGTGGCGCGCGAGGAGGCGCGGGAGCGAACGGCTCCACGGCGCCCGCTCGACGAACCAATGCTCGGGATAAAACCCGGCGAAAGGAATGTAGAGATTGTCGGTGAGGTAACGCCGGCCGTCGGCGGTGACCGAGGTGACCGCGAAACAGACGGAAATCGCGCCGTTGACCTGCGGAATGAACGTCACCTGCACCCGAACGGTCGCCTGGTCGTCCTGGTAAACCGAAACGCGCAGGTAAATGCCGCCGCCGACCTCGGCCTTGAGCGCTTGCGTCTGGCGAAAGCCCTGCGTGCGGAGCCATTCGCGGATTTTCAGGAGGCGCGGCTGCACGGGCCATTCTTCGCCGCTGGCGTTGACGGCGTAACGCGGAAACAGCGGCAGCGGACTGACGCTCAGCGCGGAGATGGCGACCCAGTTATAGAGCGTCTCGCCGACGAACCACACGATGAAGAACACCACGACCAACACCCAAAACGGCCGGTCAATCAGCTCGAAATCGCGGCTCATCTGCGCCGCGCCAAACGCGAACACGAACCAGCGCAACCAGCGGTCGGCGATGGATAGCAGCGGGGAGGCCAGGCGCTGGTTGATTTGCATCAACACGAGCGAGGCGATGATCGCAGCGAGGATCAGATAAGTGGGCTCCACGGGCGGTGAAACAGGGGACGGAAGACGGAAAAAAGAGGACAGTCTCGATGGGATCGTCGGGCTGCGAAAGACGCATGAACGCCCCCGGCGCGCTCAAGCGGTGGGCCGACTCAGGACGAAAACATCAACTCAGCCGCACGGGCATGATGACGCAGACGAAGTTTTCGAGGGTCTTGAACACGCCCGGGCTGACTTCGTCCTTCACCTCGAAAAACACCTCGTCTTTGGTGAGGGCGCGGAGCGGGTCCATGATGAAGGCCGGGTTGAACGCGACCTGGAGATCGGGGCCGCTGTAGCCGATGGCCATCGACTCGTGCGCCTCGCCGAAATCGGGACTCTGGGCCGTGATTTCGAGGAGATTGCTGGTGAGTTTGACTTTGACCGAGTTGGATTTCTCCGAGCACACGAGGGCGGCGCGGTGCACGCATTGGAGGAACAGCTCGCGCTCGAGTTTGATGCGCTGGTGGGTCTCCTTCGGGATGACCTGGTGGTAATTCGGATAGTTGCCTTCGACGACCTTCGAATAGAGGTAAACGTGGTCGATGAGGCCGCTGGTTTCCTTGTCGGTCGCGATCTGGAACGCAGCGCGGCGGTCGTTGAAGTTGATCTTCACCTTTTCGCCCTTGTCGAGGAGGCGGGTGAGTTCGCCGACGGTTTTGGCGGGCAAGATGATCGCCCCGGCGCTGGCGGCGGGCACTTCCATTTCCTTGGCGATGAGGGCGAGGCGGCGGCCGTCGGTGGCGACGAGCGAGAGGCGGCCGTCCTTGAAGTTGAAATAGACGCCGTTGAGGATGTAGCGCGTCTCGTCGGTGGACTGGGCGTAGGCGACGCTCTTGAGCATCATCACGAGTTCGGCCTGTTCGAGGGCGTAAGCCTTCTCGTCGCCGAATTCCGGGAGGGGGGGGAACTCTTCCTTGCCGATGCCCATGATGCGGAAGGTGGAGCCGCCGGAGGTGAGTTTGACCTGATGGTTGGGGGACCCGTCGAAGGTGACATCAACGTTGGGCAATTCCCGTACAATTCCGGCCAATCGCTTGACCGGGAGGGTCACGGAGCCCGTTTCCTTCACCTCGGCCTTGATTTTGCAGCGAATGCCCAGGTCGAGATTGGTGGTGGTGAGCGAAATCTGATCTTTCTCCGCTTCGATGAGCACGTTGCTCAAAATGGGCATCGTGGCTTTGGAGCCGACCACATTGAGCACCTGGGCGAGGCCGTTGGCGAAGTGATCGCGGTTGATTTTGAATTTCATGAAGGGGGCGGAGGGACGCGCTTTGGAGAAGCTAACAAAAGCTAAAAGGATAGGAGTTCAATTAGGAATTATATCCGTATTATTATGGGCTGCGAATAACCCCAGCAACCGGCGGTTTTACCTCTCGGACGGCGGCCGAAAAGTCTGTGAGAAACGTCGCATCGGTTGCGCGCAAGTGGCCGGTTATGCGCAACGGGGGAGTTGCTGGGGTACGGCACGCACGTTGCTCACACGTTGCCGGTCGGCCGGTTTTGGACCGGCGGTGGGTGCGAAGACGAGGAGCGGCGCAAATGCCGGATGAGGCCGAAAAAAATGTAGGTCAGGCAAACGCCGAGTAGCGCGTACTCCTTGAAGAAGTAAATCAGCCCGGCGAGGGCCAGAGCGCCGGCAAAGGTGCGGACCTTCATCTTGGTTTGCAGATCGATGCCCTTGCCGCTCGGGTAGCGCACCGTGCTCATCATCAGCAGGCCGATGAGCAACATGAGGCAGGGCAGAGCGAGGGCCCACGCCTTGAGGGACTTGTCGGATTCCGCGAGTTTGAGCAGAAACAACACCAGCGCGGCCACGGTGCCCGCCGCGGCCGGCACCGGTAGGCCGACGAAATCCTTGTTGGTTTCCTTTTTGCCCGGCCGCAGGAGCGGATTGGTGATGACGTTGAACCGGGCGAGCCGCATCGCGGCACAGAGCAGGTAAACGAAGCCGATCGCCCAGCCGATGTTGCGGAACCACTCATAGTTGCCCGTCGTGGGCGAGAGGATGAGGTAAAACATCATCAGGGTCGGCGCGACGCCGAAGGACACCACGTCGGCAATCGAGTCGAACTCGGCGCCGAACAGGGATTCGCGGCCGCCCATGCGCGCCAGCCGGCCGTCGAGGGCGTCGAACGCGGCGGCGCCGAAAATCAACCAGACGGCGTAGCGGTAGTGGTCGGCCGGGGTGTGGCCGAGATATTCGCCGGTGACAGTCGTCTCCGCGAGGCGGGCCTGGATGCAGTTCACGATGGCCATGAAACCGCAGAAGAGGTTTCCGGCCGTCATCAGGTTTGGGAGGAAATAGATGCGGCTTGCCTGCGTGACGTTGTAGGGGTCCTCGCGGCGGGCGAGTTCCTCGGCCGCGCGCTGGGCGCGTTCGGCGGGGGTGCGGCGGCGGAAGTTCATTATTTCGTCAGGCTCTCGAGGTATTTCCAGAACTTGGAGTGTTGCTCGACGAGCTGCTGCTCCGAGACGGGCAGTTTGTTGCGCAACAGAAAATCTTCGAGGGAGTTCTTGTGGAGGATGTAGGTCACGTGCAGGGCCTCGCCGTGCGCCTCGAAATAGAACCGGAAATCGCCGGCGCGGAGGCGATAAAACTCCTTCGTGCCGCGATGGAACCGCCCCAGTGGTTCGCGCGGGTTGGCGAGCTCGTCCGGCCGCAGGCTCGTCATGGGTTCGAGTACGGCCAGCTGCGCCAGCTGGTCGAGCTGGTTGAGCTCGTGCATCGCCTGGGCGGAAAAGGTGACTTGATACATGGTGGCGATCAGCGGTGCGCGGGGCGGTCCTTCGCGGCGCGCCCTTTGCCCGCAGCCGGTCCAACCCGCGAAAAATTTATCGAATGACCCATCGAGCCGTGAGTCTCTGCTCCCGGCCCGGCGCGGCAACGCTTTTTCTCGGCGGCGGGGGGGCGCCCAAGTCGGGACGCTTTTCCGCGGCGTCCGCGGGCGGCGCGGAGGGACGAACCGGTTTGGCCCAGGCGCCATGCCCCCCCTTTTTGTTTTCCTCCGCCGCCGCGCCCGGGCACGCTCGCGCCATGGCCGTCACCCTGTCCGATATTCGCGCCGCCCAGCGCCGCATCGCCGGTGGCATTTACGTCTCCCCGTGCCCCGAATCGATCCCGCTGAGCGAAATCACCGGCTGCCGGATCGTCTGCAAACTGGACAACCTCCAGCGCACGGGCTCGTTCAAGGAGCGCGGCGCCCGCAACGCCCTGCTGCGGCTCCCGCCCGTCCAGCAAAAGCGCGGCGTCATCGCCGCCAGCGCCGGCAACCACGCGCTCGGGCTGGCCTACCACGGCAAGCTCCTCGGCATCCCCGTCACCGTCGTGATGCCCGACTACGCGCCGCTGATCAAGCTCACCACCTGCCAGAAACTGGGGGCGCGCGTGCTCGTGCGCGGCCGCGACTTCACGGAGGCGCGCGCCGCGGCCGACGCGCTCGTCGCCGGCGAGGGGCTCACCTATATCCACGGTTTCGATGCGCCCGACATCATCGCCGGCCAGGGCACGCTCGCGCTGGAAATGATGAAACAGGTGCCCGATCTCGACGCGATTTTGTGTCCCATCGGTGGCGGCGGCCTCATCGCGGGCGTCTCCGTGGCGGTGAAAGCGCTGAAGCCGAAGATCCAGGTCATCGGCATCGAAAGCACCCACACCGGGAATTTCGCCGCCGCGCTCCGCGCCGGCTATCCGGTCACCGTCAAACGTCGCGCCACGCTCGCCGACGGTCTGGCGCCGCTCACGGTGGGGCCGACGTCGTTCGCGCTGGCGCGGACGCGCGTCGACCAGGTGGTGAGCGTGGGGGAACAGTGGATCGCGCTCGCGATTCTGCGCCTGCTCGAGCTGGAGAAAACGGTCGTCGAAGGGTCCGCGGCGGTGCCGCTCGCCGCGCTGATGGCCGGTTTGCTGCCCGCCCTGCGCGGCCGGCGCGTCGGGCTGATCCTCAGCGGCGGCAACATCGACCCGTCGGTGTTGGGGCGCGTGATCGCCAAGGGGCTGGTGCACGACGGCCGGCTCACGCGGTTCACGGCCACGGTGAGCGACCGCCCGGGTGGGCTCGCGGACCTGACGCGGGTGATTGCCGATTGCGGGGCGAGCATTCAGGACATTGTGCACGAGCGCGCGTTCAGCGGCCCGGACGTGTTTTCGGTGCACGCCGTGTGCACCGTGGAGACGCGCGACCACGCGCACGTCGCGACGCTCCACCGCGCTTTGAAAAAGCACGGTTTCCCGGTCGCGGTGACGTCCTGAAACGATCCGCGCCCCGCTCGTGAGAGCGGGGCGACCTCGGCGGGCCCATTCCCCTCATGGGTATCGGGCGCACGGCCGATGCACACCCAGTGCGGGCGGGCGGGTAACAGGCCTCGCACGTTTTCGCCCGGGAAAATGTCCCGGTTGCGGGAAGACGGCCCGCCCGGAGGTCGGGCCTGACCGCGGCAGGAGGCGCAGGCCGCTGCGCTGCCGAATCAGGGCAGGAAGAATCCCACGGCGCGCGTCGGGCGGGCGGTGCGTTCGGCGGCGGCGCGGTCGAGGGCCGCACCCACCTTTTCCGGCAGCGGATCGGGGGTGGGGCGCAATCGACGTAGCCGGCACAGGCGCCGGAATTCGCGGTGCACGGCGGCGGACTCACGGTTGCGGCGGGCGAGTTCCTGCGGGTCGAGCAGGGGTTTCGGCGGCATGGTAAAATGAGATCGCTGAAAGGTGAGGGGAAAGGAGTCGTCTCCGCGGTGGGTGGGCGATTTTTCCGCGCGAACAGGAGCACACGCGGTGGGCTTCGGCAAATGCACGCCGTCGTGATTTCTGAAAAAAACATCCGCGCAAAGGCAGGACGAGGCAGCGGAGGTTGTGAATGGGGTAGGGCCCGACCTCCGGGCGGGCCGGTGCGGTTCGGGCGCGGCGACGGACCAGGAGATTTCAAGCCGCGGGCTGAAGCACCGCGCTACTTCGGCTCCGGCGATTTCGCGGTCCCGTTGAATTTCACCTTCTCCTCGTCGCGTTCAAGGTAGGGAATGCCCTTTTCCATCCACTCGGGGGCGGGGGCGCCTTTCAGGTAGTGGTCGAAAAATTGGTGCATGCGTCGCGCCCAGTCTTTTTGGTCGGCGCGCCGGCGCAGGCCGTGGGCCTGTCCGTTGTAGTTGAAAAGCCAGGCCGGTTTGTCGTGGCGGCGCAGCGCGAGGAAAAGCTCGATGCCTTGATACCACGGCACGGCGTCGTCGGCATCGTTGTGCAAAAGCAAGAGGGGCGTCTTCACTTTCTCGATCTGAAACACCGGCGAGTTGTCGAGGTAGCGTTGCGGCGCGGCCTGCAGCGATTGCCCGATCCGGCTCTGCGTCTGCTCGTATTGGAATTGGCGCGGCAGGCCGGTGCCCCAGCGGATGCCCGAGTAGGCGCTCGTCATGTTGCCGACGGGGGCGCCGGCCTCGGCGGCGCGGAAGCGGTTCGTCTGCGTGACCATATAGGCGATCTGGTAGCCGCCCCAGGAATGGCCCTGGATGCCGATGGCCTGCTCGTCGACGAAGCCCCGTTTCACCACGGCGTCGATCGCGGGCAACACGCAGCGCATCGCACTCTGGCCCGGCTCGCCCGTCCGGTA
This sequence comes from Opitutaceae bacterium, assembly GCA_044358025.1. Classification (GTDB taxonomy): domain Bacteria; phylum Verrucomicrobiota; class Verrucomicrobiia; order Opitutales; family Opitutaceae; genus GAS368. Next base: position 41,348 of record JBIKOK010000003.1, on the reverse strand, counting down.
GACGATGTCGGGCATGAGGACGACGTAGCCGTTGCTCGTGTAGAAGGAAACATTGATGCTCGTGCCCGGCGCGGGGTTGACGAATCCGTGCACGCCCTGCGAGAGCCGCTCGTAGATGTAGACGATCATCGGGTATTTTTTCTTCGGATCGAAATTGGCCGGCGTGTAGAGCGCGGCTTGGAGCGGCACGCGGTCGGTGCTGCGAAACGAAAGCAACTCGCTGCGGCCCCAGGCGAACGTCGCGAGCTGGGCTCCGCCGTCGGTGGCCGGGGTGAGGCGGGCGAACGACGAGTCGGTCACCTGCACGTCGGGAAATTCGTCGAAGCGGGAGGCGCTGACGAGCAGCACGTCGGCTGCTTGGGCGCGGCCGAGATAGCGGTAGTTCTTGTCACCCCACACCAGGCGCTCGGGTGCAGCCGTCGCGGCGAAGGCCGTGCGGAAGAAACCGCTCGCGCGGGTCTCCTCGCTTTCGCCGCGCAGGTAGAGGGGCTTCGCGGGATCGATGCCGCGCGCGTCGTCATCGTCGTCGACCGGCTCGATGCGCTGGACCCGCAGGACCGTCTGGGTGGCGCGTCCGTGGCCGGCGGTGAGATTCTGCGGGGTGCGACCATCGGCGAAAAGTTGCCAGGTGTCGAAGCGGTCGTACGCGAGGAAGGCGGTGCTGTCCTTCGTCCAGCCGGCGGTGCCGTAGGCGGACGGAGGTTCGGGCCGGTCGTCCTGCTCGTTCCAGAACGCGGGTTTCAGGTTTGCGGTCAGATTGCGGGTCGCGCCGCTCGCGGTGTCGATGACATGCCAGTGTTTTTCCGTGTAGTAGGCGGCCCACCGGCCGTCGGGCGACCATTGCGGGGCGAGGCCGCGGAATTGTTTCAACACTTCCCGGCGCGCGCCGGTCGCGGCGTCGACCAGATAGGCGTCGGAGTAGCGGCCGTCGTAATCGCTCCGGCGCCGGTAGGCCCGGTCGTCCTGCCCGAGTGCGCGGGTGCCATCGTCGCTGAGGGAGACCTGCGCCAGCGTGGGGTCGGCGAGCTGCGTGTAGCGTTTGCTCGCGAGGTCGAGGACGCCGCGGTAGCTGCGGTTGCGGTCCTGGGTGGCGCGGACTTTTTGGATGGGTTGCACGTAGTCGTCGTTCCAACGCCAGAGATCCGCGGTCACCTTTTCTTCGGCGGCCGGAGTCTCCGTCGGAGGGCGGGGGGGCTTGGCCGGGGTGCCGGCCCCGACGTAGAGTTTTTTTCCGTCGCGCGAAAAGGCGGGGGCGGCTTTGTCGCTCACCGCCCAATCGGCGGGGAAACCGGGGGTGCCGGACGAGACCGTTTCGACCGCCGCGCGGGTGCCGCGCGCCCAGAGGTAGAGTTTGGAGCGGGGGGCTTTGGCGGTCGCGTCGTCCCGATCGCTGAGCAACGCGACCTGGGTCTGGTCGCGATCCCACGTGAGCAGGGTGTATTTGCCCTTGCCCGCGAGGAGCGCGACGGGTGCGGCGGGGTTGCCCGGTTCGATCACGTAGGCCCCGTTTTCCGGCTCGGTTTTCGACGCGACGGTATAGAGGAGATTTTGGCCGTCGCGGGCGAAGGAATAGGCGAGGACGTTGGCGAACGAGCGCTCGGTGCCGGCGGTGAGTTCGCGCAAAATCAGCTCGGTGCCGTAAACTTTGGCGCCGGCGGCGGCGGGTGTCGCGGTCCCGCTGCGCGCGCTGCCCCCGCGGGCGCCGCTGCCGGGTGGTTGGTCAGCGGTGTCCTCCTCGTCCGGCACGGTGGCCGCGGCCGGTTTTTCGGCCGGCGTGGGGTCGCCCGCTTTTTTCTCTTCGGGTTTTGCCCCCTTGAGATAGGCGAGCCAGGCGCCGCCCTTGGTGGGAGCGGAAAAAGTTTTGACGTCGTCGATCCGCGTGATCGCTCCGCTGGCGAGATCGACGATGGCGAGGCCGTCCTTCGGCATGTCCTCGGGTTTCTTCTTGGCTTGGCGGGCGGCGAGCACGGCGGCCTTGGCCGGGTGGGTGTTGGCGATGAGAAAGCGGCTGTCGCTCGTGAGGACGACGCGGATGGTGCGCGGGGCGGGTGGAGCCTCGGGGTTGGGGTTTTCCTCGCCGGGAGTGGCGGCGGGTGGGGGGAGTGCCCCGACGGGCACGCGGAACTCGCGGCCGGTGGCGAGCTCCTTGGCGACGACTTCGCCGTCGGCGTCCTGCGGCATGAACGAATAGGCGAGCCACTGACCGTCGCGCGAGAGTTGCGGCGCGCCGATGGTGCGCCACGTGTCGAAATCGTGGTGGGTCAGAGCGCGCGGCGCGGCGGGTTGGGCGGCGAGTGAAGCCGTAAGGACAACAACTACCGCGAAGAAAATTCTGCGGCGATAAGGGAGACTCAGGCACATCATGGCGGTGAGATGGGGGGAGAACACAGGACGCAGAATGCGGACGTGTTGGCGCGGGACGTTGCCGCGATGTTGGTGGCCACGGCAAGCGGATTGGCCTGGTCGTGGCGCGCGTCGTCCACCGCATTCGCGCGCAGGCCGGAAATGACCCGCACGTTTTCCCGGCCGGCTCCGCAGACCGGCACGGGCTATCGCAGCGCGCTCGAAACGCCGGCGGCGACGGAGTCCGGGCCGCACTCGGCGGCGGTGTTCCTCGACGGCGACGACCCGGTTCGTTGCGCGGCCGAGGCCCATCGGGCGCTGCGCGCGGCGGGTGCGGTGCGCGCGTTGGGGCTCGTCGGCGTCGGCGAGCCTGCATCAATCACACTTTCCTGAAGAAATTATTTTTCACCGAGCGCCCAGAGGCCCGAGCCGAGGACACGGAGCCCAACACCGTGGCTGCTCTGTGGGCTCGGTGCGCTTGGCTCCGTGTCCGCTGGGCCAAAATTTTGCCGACGCGTTTCGGGCGGGGCTGGCGGCATGGTTTTCCGAAGAAAAGCGGCCGCCCAGTTTGTCACGTATTACGTGACAAAGGTCTGAGGGCGTCCTCGCGCGGGGCCGGGCCCAGACTCACGCGACCGGGTCGTGGCCGTTCTGCCGGAGGATCGCGCGGGCGGTCTCGGCGTCCTCGTCCTCGACCTGCAGGCGGACGGTCGTGGCGTTGGCAAAGAGGTAGGGTTGGGTTTGGGCGCTGAATTCGTCGGGCACCTGGGCCGCGATGCCGCAGCTTTCGAGCAAGGCGCGCAGCATGAAAATATGATCGAGATTGGCGGAGGCGGAGATCGTCGTCATGGAAACAGCCTAACGCGAAGGGGCGTTTTCGCGAGCGCCGCGGTTCGGACTGGTTTTCGGGGGCGGGAGCGCGCAGCGTGCCGCGTCCGCCCGGCCCCTGCATGAAACGCACCGTCACCTTCGAAGTCCGCTGGCTGTTTGGCTCCGCCTTAACGTGGAGGCCCGGCCCGGTGCGCGGTGGCGGGGCGAGGAACCCACGCCGGGGCGACACTCCGCTTTTATGATCCCCTGCCAATTTCTCCGCCGCGCCGCCGCGCTGGGCGCTGCGCTCATCGCATTCCTGCCGGCCCGCGCCGCCAACGCCGACGCCCACGTCGTCCTCATCAGCCTTGACGGATTTCCGGCCTACCTCTGGCGCGATGAGACGCTCGCGTTGCCCCATCTGCGTCAACTCGCCGCCGGGGGCGTCGTCGCCCAGGCGATGACCATCGTGAATCCGGCGATCACGTGGCCCAACCACACCTCGCTGGTCACGGGCGTGACGCCGCAAAAACACGGTGTGCTCTACAACGGCTACGTCACGCGTCAGGGCCCGGGCAAGCCGATCAAGAACGAGCAGTGGGCGGACAAGACGCTCCTGGTGCGCGTGCCGACGGTTTACGACGCCGCGTTCCACGCCGGCCTGACCACCGCCGAGGTCGACTGGGTCGCGATTACGCGGCCCGGCACGATCACCTGGAGCTTCGCCGAGATCGTCGATCCCACCGCCGTGCTCCCGCGCGAAATGGTTGCCGCCGGCGTCGCGACCGAGAAAGAAATTCTGGCGGTCGCCGCAAAAAAGCCGGTCACCGGCCCCAATGTCGAACCGCCGAAGCGCCTGAATGCCGCCGAGCGCGACGAATTGTGGACGCGCGCGGCGAGTTTTGTGTTCACCCAGCATCGGCCCAATCTGCTGATGTTTCACCCGCTCAACACGGACGGGCAGCACCACCGCTTCGGCCCGAATTCGCCCGAAGGCCTCGCCGCGCTCCGGCTGGCGGACCGTTACGTGGGCGACCTGTTGCGGGCGATCGACGCGAGCGGTCTCCGCGAAAAGACGACGGTGATCGTGACGACCGACCACGGTTTCAAGAAGGTCGACAAATATATCTACCCGAATGTCGCCCTCAAAAAAGCCGGCCTCCTCCGCGCCGCCGGCGCGACCATCGCACAGTGCGATGCCTACGTCGGCACGCAGGGCGGCATCGCGTTTGTTTACGTGACGGATCCCGCGCGGCGCGGCGAACTGCTGCCGAAGCTCAAAGCGCTTTTCACCGGCATGGAGGGCATCGCGGAGGTCCTTGATGCGGCGACCGAGGCGCCCGCGCGCGGGATGCCGACGCCGGCGGAAAACGAGGCGATGGGCGAACTCATCCTCCACCCGAAAGCCGGCTACGCGTTCACCGGCGCGGCCACCGGCGACGTCGTTCACGGCCCGGCGGTCAACTACGGCGGCACGCACGGTTACCCGGCGACCGATCCCGAGCTCGACGGGATTTTCATCGCGCAGGGCGCGGGGATCCGGCGCGGGGTGAAACTGGACCGCGTGCGCAATCTCGACGTCGCCCCGACGATCGCGCGCCTGCTCGGGGTGGCGTTGCCCACCGCCGACGGTCGGGCGATGGAGGACGTGCTTGAGCCCCGATGATTCCGGTTGGAGCGGCGCTTGCCCAAGCGCCCGCGTTTCATCGGCGGTTGGGAAACCGCCGCTCCGGCGAGCCTTCGACCCTGCGGCATCACCTCTGCCGCGGTTGAGCCCTCACTAACCTTCGCCTTTTCATTGGCGCCAAACTCTGAGCAAGCTCGCCGCAGTCTCGCTTTCTCCCGCTCTCGTCTTCTCCTCGTTCCACCTGTCTTGCCCCATGCTTCGCTTCGCTCAATTCGGTGCCGGCCGCATCGGCACCCTCCATGCCGCCAATCTCGCGTCGACCGGTGCGACCCAGCTTCGCTACGTCGTCGATGTGAACCCGGCCGCCGCCGCGGCCCTCGCCGCGAAACACGGCGCGCACGTCACGGACGCCGCCACCGCGTTCGGTGATCCGGAGATCGACGCCGTGATCATCGCGTCGTCCACCGACACCCATGCCGAGCTGATCATCGCGGCCGCGCGGGCGGGCAAAGCCATCTTCTGCGAGAAACCCATCGATCTCTCGCTCAAGCGGGTCGACCAGTGTCTCGCCGCCGTGAAAAAGGCGAAGGTGCCGCTGTTCGTCGCGTTCAACCGCCGCTTCGATCCGAGTTTCGCCGCGCTCCACGCCCGCCTCGCCCGCGGCGACATCGGCTCCGTCGAGCAGGTGATCGTGACGAGCCGCGATCCGGGGCTGCCGCCGCTCAGCTACATCCAAGTTTCCGGCGGACAATTCCGCGACATGACGATCCACGATTTCGACATGGCGCGCTGGCTCCTCGGCGAAGAGCCCGTCGAGGTGTTCGCCTACGGCAGCTGCCTCGTCGATCCGGCGGTCGGCAAAGCGGGCGACACCGACACGGTGATGGTGCTGATGAAGACCGCGTCGGGCCGGCAGGCCCACATCAACAACAGCCGCCGCGCCGCCTACGGTTACGACCAGCGGCTGGAAGTCCACGGCGCGAAAGGCCGCCTCCTCGCGGGCAACCGCACGCCGACAACGGTCGAGCTGGCCGACGGCGCGAGCGTGAGCGCGGACAAGCCGATGTATTTTTTCCTCGAGCGCTACGCGGAAGCCTACCGCGCCGAGCTGGCGGCGTTTGTCGATGCGGTGATCAACCGGAAGCCGATGCCGGTGGGCGCCGAAGACGGTCGGATGGCGATCGTGCTGGCCGAGGCGGCGTTGAAATCGCTGAAGACGGGCCGGCCGGTGAAGGTGAACTAGCCGGAATATTTCACCCTCCACCTGACCACACTTATTTCCCGGAGGGCACGGAACCCAGCCCACAGAGCTCACCGAGCAGACAAGGTGCTTGGCTCCGGGACCTCGGTTCGGACCTCGGTGCGCGCTGGGAAACAAAATTTATGGAGGAAAGGGTGATGGATGCGGGCTCGGGTCCGGGTCGTGGCGCCTCACCGCACTTTTGCGCAGATGATGCAGTCGCGGGGTTCGGGGCCGAGGGTGGGGGCGACGTGCCAGCGGCGCAGCACGCCTTCGCGTGTCAGGCCGGCTTTTTCCATCACGCGCACCGACGCGGGATTCTCCGCGTCGCAAAAGGCGTAGGCGCGATAGAGCGAGGGCTGCGCGAGCGTCCAATCGACAAGATAGGCGAGCGCTTCGGCGGCCATGCCGTGGCCCCAGAATTTCCGGGCGAGGACGTAGCCGAACAGGGCGCGGCCGTTGCCCTCGAGCGTCACGCCGATGGAACCGATCGGTGTCGTGGTGCCTTTCAGGCAGAGGAGCCACGTGAGCGGAAGCGCGGCGTCGCGTTTTTCCCAATGGGACGCGGCTTCGCGCAAAAACGCCGCGAGCGGTTCCAGGCGTTCGTAGGCGCGCCACGCGAGGTAGCGCGTCACCGCGGGATCGTTCGCATAGGCGGCGAACACCGCCGGGGCGTCGTCCGCCGTCGGGATCCGCGCGACGAGGCGCGCGGTGGCGAAGGTGGCGGGCGGGCGGGACACGGCGGGAAAACGGCGGAGGCAACGCCGGGGCTAGTTCTCGTCGGCGAGTTTTTCCTGCGTCGCTTCGAGCCAGGTGATGAGCGTCTTGAGCTGTGCGTCGGTGAAAATGGCGTCGCGGTGGATCCACGTGTAGGAGGGCAGCGGCATGGTGCGGTCGCCGATCACGTCGATGAGGGCGGAGAGTTTTTTCGCCTGCTTTTTGGCACTGTAGGCGCCGAACCCGGAGAACGAGAACTCGCGTTGGCCGTCGTCGATGTGCTGTTGGAGCCACCAGGCGCCGGGCTGGATCTCGGCATACCACGGGTAGCGGGTGTTGTCCGAGTGGCAGTCGTAGCACGCGGTCTGGAGCATCGTCTTTATCTCCGGGGGCGGGGCGAGCCGCACGATGAAGTCGTCCGGACCGGGGGGCGTGGTGGAGACGTTTTTTGCGGGGCGGACGAATTGGATCGCGACGAACAGGAGCGCGAAGCCGAGGAGGATTTTTTTCAGCATGGGGCGGAAAGGATGAGGACGGCGGGCGAGGGCGGCGGGCTACGGAGTGCCCAGGGCGTCGCGCACGAGGGCGGCGACGGTGGGAGGAAGTGCGAGCGCGAGGGCGAAGGTCTGGGCGGTGGGGGACATCTTGCGCCAGGTCTTGCGGAGGATCTCGACGAATTTTTCGCGCGGGTAGTGGGCGTGCTGCGCGGCGAAGGCGCTGATTTCGTTTTCTAAAAACACCAGGCAGGCGGCGTCTTCGAGGGCCTGGGTGCCGGCGTTGGTTTTGAGGCCGGTCTTGGACACCCAGATCGCGACGTCGGCCGCTTCGTCGGCGGACACGCCGGCGGCGAGGAGGAGGGCGCGGGCGCGTTCGGCCTGTTTCGTGTAGAGGGAGCGGCGCCACGCGAGATAGGCGGCCTTGCCCTCGGGAAAGGAGGCGCGCGGCACCGACCAGCGTTCGAGGTGTTGGCTGCGCGCGGCGAGGCGCAGGAGCGGCGGGGCGGCGGGGACGAGGCGCGCGACCCAGGCCTCGACGCGGTCGGCGTAAACCAGTTCGGCGGCGCGGCCGTCGGCCGCCCGCACGGGGTCGGCGGAGTGGGCGGCGTCGATCAGTTGGCGGGCTCGGGCGTGGGCGTCCATGCGTGGGCGGAGTGGACACGGTTGCGCGCGAGGCGGCAAGCCGCGTGTCGGCGCCTGTGCAAATGGGAGTCGCGTGGAATGCGGCGGTCGGATTTTTTCGCGGGCGATGAACCAACTCACGCTGACCCAACTCGTGCCGATCCTCCAACTCGCGATCGGCCCCGTGATTCTCATTTCGGGCGTCGGCCTGTTGCTGCTCACGCTGACGAACCGGTTCGGGCGCATGCTCGACCGCTCGCGGGCCATCATCCACGAAGTCCTCAAGGGCGGTCAGGCGCCGGCGGTGATCGGCAATCTGCAGGCGCAGGTGGAAATCCTCCATCGGCGCGCGCGGATTTTGCGGCTCTCGATCACGCTCGCGGCGGTCACAGTGCTGTGTGTGGGGGTGCTGATTTTGGGGCTGTTTATCGCGGCGTTCTGGCAGTTGCAGATCGTGGGGTTGCTCGTGGTGATCTTCTGTGTGGCGATCCTCGGTCTGATCGGCTCGATGGGGGCGTTCATCGTCGACATGAATCTGGCGCTGCGCGCGGCGCAGTTGGACTGGAAGTTGATCGAACCGCACGCGGGGCAGTGACGGGGCGCCTGAGATCTTGCACCGCGCGGCGGAGCGGGGTCTGCTGCCGGCGCGAATGAACGAGCCTGTCCCCGCCGATTGCCGCCGCTGTGGCGTGTGTTGTTTCTCCGACTCAGCGGAATATGTGTGGGTGCGGGGCGACGATTGGTCACGGCTCGGCGCGGAGGCGGATCGGCTCGCCCATTTTGTCAGGAACCGCGCGTTCATGCGGATGAAGGACGGTCACTGCGCGGCGCTCGACGTGCGGCGCGACGCGGCGGGCCGCCCGGAATTTTTTTGCACCATCTACGAACATCGGCCGGAGATTTGCCGGGACCTCGGACGGGGGTCGCCGGAGTGCCTGGGCGATTTGGAAACGAAGGCCGCCGCCGTGGCGGCCGCGGTGGCCGCCCCCTCCGCCAGCCCGGCGCCGGAGGTGTGAATTCGTCACCCGTTGGTGCAGAGCGCGGGCTTTCCAACGGTGCGCCGATCTGTTGGGTTGGCGCGGTCCGCACCCCCTCCCTCGCCATGCCTACCCTGCCAAACGCCTCATTCCGTCTCGCCCTGCTTTGCCTCACCGCGTCGTTCGCCTCCGCCCAAACGGCGCCGGGGCCGGCGCCCGCCCGGACGGTGGCTCCCACCCCGGCCGCGCCCACGGAGGCCGCCGCGACCGTCGAGCTCTCGCCGTTCGAAGTCCGCGCCGAGGATGACGCCGGGTACCAGGCCGCCAACACCACGAGCGGATCGCGCCTCAACTCCCGCCTCAAGGACACGCCCGCCGCCGTCTCCGCGTTTACGCCCGAGTTTCTGGCGGACATCGCCGCGACCAACCTCGAGGAGATGCTGGCGCACGCGACCAACGTCGAAATCGATGTCGAGGATTCGAACGCCGGCTTCAACAACCCGTCGGGCCGCGGCGCCGACGGCGGCGATTTCAATTTCCGCATGCGTGGCTCCCCCGCCGGGGCGTCGCGCGACTTCGTCGAGTCGAGCGTTCCCGTGGATCTCTACAACGTCGAGCGCGCCGAGGTGGCGAGCGGGCCCAACTCCATTCTCTTCGGTCTCGGCCAGGCCGGCGGCCTCGTTTCGCTGAGCGGCAAGAAGGCCAACCTCTCGCGCAACCGCACCACGCTCAAGTCGATGTTCGGCAGCTGGCATCAGGAGCGTTACGAGGCGGACTACAACCGCGTGCTCATCCCGAAGAAACTGTCGGTGCGCCTCCTCGGCCTCTATCAAAACAACCAGGGCTGGCGGCACTGGGATTTCAGCGATCAGGCGCGCTGGACCGTCGCCGCCGCGTATCAGCCTTTCAAGACCACCACCGTCCACGTCTCCTATGAAAAGGGGCTCATGGACAACAACCTCACCCTCGGGTGGAACGGCCAGGACCAAATCACCGCGTGGCAAGACGCCGGCAAGCCGCTCACCGACGGCACCGTGGCGCTCCCGGGTCTCAACCGCTTCAGCGCGACCAACCAGCGCTTCACCTTCGCCGACCAAGACCGCACGGTCTACAACTACCGCGGCGAGTTCCAGACGGTGAACCGCTACGGCGTCGAGACGCTGTTGCCGCCCTCCGTCTCGCCCTACGGCTACGATCTCACCGGCCCGGGCGGCACGCGCCATCAGACGTTCGATACCCGGCAGATCACCGTGCAGCAGCGCCTGCCTCGGGGCCTCGTCGCCGAGCTCGCGTATTTCCGCAACGCCGCCGACATCGAGGCGCACGGCATGGCGATCGCCGGAGCCAACCTCCGCGCCGATCCCAATCCCACGCTGCCGCGCCCCGACGGCGCCGCGGGCACGATTCCAAATCCCTACGTCGGCCGCCTCTATTTCGAGTCCGTGTGGTTCAAGGACCGCATCAAGACCACCAACGAAATTTACCGCGTCAGCCTCGCCGGCGATTTCGGCAAGTCCAACCGCTGGTTCGGCCGCCACCGGGTCGCCACACTCGCCGAGCTCTCCTCGCAGGACCGTCTCCGCCGCTGGCGCGACGAAATTCTCGTCGACGAGCGCAACATCCCGATCGTCAATGCCACGACGGCCGAAGGGGCCCAGAACCAACTCACGCGGCGCAATTACATCACCGAGGGCGACTACACCACTTACTACGGCGCCGACCCCACGCTGCCGGTCGCGCCCTTCGTTTACAACGGCCGCACCTACACGAGCACCTACGCCTCCCGCGCCCGCGCCAACACGCAAACGGTGAAGGACATCACGAGCACGATGTTCGCGGCGCAGAGCTTTTGGTTGAAGGACCGGCTCGTCACGACCGTCGGTGCGCGCCGCGACGACATCAAATTCAAGAACGCGCAGGAGGAGCGCGTCACCGATCCCAACGACCCGCGCGTGACCTCCAAGCTCCTGGCTGCCGGCGAGTGGTATTTTGACGGCACCTATGTGCGGCACCAGTATACGCCGACGACCTTTACCGCCGGCGCAGTCGCGCACGCCACCAAGCGTCTCTCGCTCTTCTACAATCTGTCGCGCAACAACGGCCAGCCGCGTTTCGACCGCACCGTGCTCCCGAACGGCGACGTGCCCGAGCCCACCGAGGGCCGCGGCCGCGACTACGGCGTCATGCTCGATGTGCTCGGGGACGACCGGCTCTTCATCCGCACGACGTGGTTCCAGACCGAGCAGCTCAACGACTCCCCGATTCTGCCCGGCGGCAACGCCCTCGGCGTGGACAACCTCACCACGATGCTCACGCAGCTGCGCAATGTCGGGAAAATCTCGCAGGCCGACTACGACCGCCAGGCCGTCACGTGGACCTCCGCCTCGATCGACATCTTTACCGAGGGCGTGGAGGTGGAGGTTGTGGCGAACCCGACGAAGAACCTCACGCTCCGCGCCGGCTATTCGCACTCCGAGCGCCGGCGGCAAAATTTCTTCACCGAGGTCTTCGCGTTTTTCGACACGCGGGTGCCGCAGTGGCGCGCTCTCCTGAAAGACCATCCGGCCGAGCTGGCGACCTTTGAGACGGCGGTGAGCGAACTCTACAGCGAGCTCGGCTTCCAGGTCGACCGGCAGAACTCCCCCTTCGGTTCGCGCCCGCACAAGCTCAACGGCACGGCCCGCTACGCGTTCCGCGAGGGCAAGCTGCGCGGGGCCTTCGTCGGCGGCTCCGTGCGCTACAACGGGAAAAATTTCATGAGTTGGGACAAGGCGACGGGCCGCATCTACTGGGGCAACGAGTCCGTGCTCGCTGACGCTTTTGCCGGCTACCGTTTCCGTCTCCCGTGGGCCAAGGTCCCCGCCACGGTGCAGCTCAATGTGAAAAACGTCGGCAACCACTACCTCGCGAACGTCGGCCGCTACAACGACAACTACACGGGCGTCCGCCGGGTGTATCTGAACGAGCCGCGCAGCTGGCGCCTGACGACGACGCTGGATTTCTGAGCCGCAGCGCGGAGGGGCCGAAGCCTGCCACGGCGGCCTCCGCGGTTCACGCGCCGGCTACTTGGTCTTTTCCTGCGCCTGGCCGGTCATCGGCACGAAGCGGACGGGGATGCCGCGGGTGCGGCGCAGGTCGCCCCAAAACGTTTTCTCGTAAACGACCAACTCCTGGTCGCGCTCGCCTTCGGGCACGACGAGGCGGGCGCCGGGTTTCAATTGGTCGATGAGCGGCGGCGGCACGCGCGGCATCGCCGCGAGCACGGCGGCGTCCTGGATGCCGCGCGCCTCGATTTGGGTGCGGACCCTCGCTTCGCGTGGCGCGGCGAAGGGGTCGGTCGCGGGCGCGGTGGTGTTGCGCGCCGGTTCCGCGGCCGCGGCGAGCACGGCACCGCAGGCCAAGCGTGAACGCAGCCACGGCGAGTGCAGGGTGGGACCGTAGACGAATTTTTCGTGCGGGCCACCGGCGGGATGGCACGAGGTGGACGAGGGTCGCATCTCGGTTTTTTGCCTGCTCAGTTTCCCCGGGTTGGGCCGTGCGCTCCGCGCGCGGCTCAACGAGTCGCGCCACGACCTGCGCTCCGCCGCGCGCGGAGCGGCCGGCCCACCGGGGATGACGCTGGCAGGAAAGTGAGAGGCTCCCGTGGACGAGGCGTCTCGTCCGGTGGGAGCGCTGGTTGAGGCATCGATCCCCGGCCGAGGGGAGACGCCTGAGCCACGATCGTCGCTGCGCCCGCGAATCATCGCAGGCCACCCCGGCCGACACGGCGGGGGCGCATCTGCGCGTGCCGCACCCTGGCGTACGCGGGCCGGATTGGGCGTTGCCTCGGCGTCTGAGCCCCTCAGGTTTGCCCTCAGCGAAAACCTATGGCCTGGCGCATTGATGAAGCCGTCGTCCGCGGCGAAATTGACAATCGCACGCGCGACCGCGTGACGGGACGCATCTGGTTGGAAGGGCTCGCGGAGCCCGTGGACCTCGTGCTGACGGGCAATGCCTGGCGCGATCTCGCGGGGCGGCGGTTGGAGTTTGTGAACCCCGTCGCGGTGAAAAAGCCGCTGTCAGCGGAAGCCAGGGCCGGATTTGCGCGGCGGCAGACGGGGGTGATTGGCGACTGCACGGCATCGCGTCGGGTGAAGGTGCCGGAGGTGACGATGGAGGAATTGCTGGAGCTGGCCGAGCAGGGGAAACCTTATCCGTGGCACTGGGGCAACAGCCTGTATCTGGAATGGTTCAGCGAGACGAACGGGCGGGTCGTGATCGAGTCGGCGAGTTACTTGCTCACGGTGGCGCCGGACATCGCGTGGGACATGACCGTCGCAGAGGAAGAGGCGCAGCGCCGGAAGAATGCGGGGGCGATGGGCGGATTCATCCAGCAGCTCGGGGAGGCGGTGGCCGGGGAAGAGAGTGGAGCGCAGCACGAAGACCAAGCGTGGAACGAGGGCACACCGCAGAGCGAAGCCGAGGCGGAAAAGATGCAGGCCGACAGCGACCGGCTCGCCGATCGCATCAGTGCGCGGTTGCAGCGGGAGGGGCCGGAGGCCGACTACGAAAAAATCCTCCGGGAAGAGCTGGAGCGTCGCGCCCGGGAGCGCGGGGAGAAACCGCTCACCCCGGGAGAGGAGGCGAAGCGCGCGGAGTGGATCGACGAGATGAACGCGGCGGCCGCGGAGGCGTTGGCCAATCCCGATCCGGAAAGGGAAGCGGAGTGTCGCCAAAAGCACCCGCTCGCGGACCAAATGTTTGAATTGTCCGTGCGCCTGATGAAGGAGCCGGAGGCGCGCGGCTGGGTGCCGCACGAGGCGGGCGAAGAGCATCCGCTGATCGAGCTGGGGGCATCCGCGGCGAGCGCCGGGGCCAAGTTGGCCGGCGGGCTCAACGGTTGCGAATGGCCGCCCACGGTGGATTTCTGTGCCGGCGTGATCGTGCGGCTGAAGCGGGCGCGGGAATTTTTGGACGATGCGCTCCGGGCCGCCGAGGCGTGCGCGGAAGAAGGCTGGGGTGAGTCGGTGTGGCTCGCGGCCGTGCGGGCGGAGTTGGAGCAGATCGCGCGGGAGTGTGACGGGCTGATCGCGGAACTGCGCGCGAAGCTGGAGCGCGGGTGCGATTGAAGTGCGACGCGACGAGGGAAATTTGTCGGCCAAAGATCGGCTTCAGGCGAAAAGTCAGAGCGGCTTTAAACCGTGGTCGCGCACGTGGCGGTCGAAGGCGAAGGCGTGGGGGATGGCCGCCTCGCGCATGACGACGAAACTGGTCGCGGCCACGAGGCCGAGGGTTGTGCGACCGGAGCCGAGCACGTGGGTTTTGGCGACGGCAAACTGGGACGCGGTGACGGGGTGGAGGTCAATTACGGGCAGATAATTTTCCGTGAATGGTGGGACGGCGGCGCGGCCGAGACGATTTTGGAGCCGGGCCCACGCTGCGAGATGAACGTCGTCCGTTGAGGCAAGAGTTGCGCGGCCACCCCTGAGCGGACCACCGTGCTATCTCCGTGCGCCGGGTGATAGCCGCGGCAAGGCGGCGGAAGGCGGTGGGGAAACCGCCGGTCCGTCGGAGGGTGGGCGGCGCGAGAGCGAGGGGTGCTCAGTTGAGCCAACGCGCGTGGAAATCGTGGCGATCGACGGGCCACGTGCGCCAGCGGGGGAGCGGGGGCTGCGCGCCGGCGAGGGACACGCGCGCGGCTTCGGCGAGGTTGTGGCAGACGATGCGGAGGTCGGCTTCGCCCCAGAAGTCGGAGGTGGTGGCGGGGTGGGGCGCATGTTGCGCGGCGAGGAGTGCGGCGCGGGAGAGGACGAGTCCGCTCATCGGTGGAAGGGTGCAGCCGAGGGTGACGAGCACGCCTTGGAGACGGGAGAGGACGCCTTTGCCGCCGGTGCTGTGCTCGCTGACGACGGCGGCGGCGGGTTTGCCGAGCCAGAGCGCGGTGCCTTCGTGAGGCGTGGCGTCTTCGAGAAAAGTTTGGAGGACGCTGCTCCAGGAATCCCAGTGCGTGCCGGTGCCGAGGAGGAAGCCGTCGGCGCGGGTGAGGGCGGTGCGAAGTTGCGGAAGGAGAGTGGCGGGTGGAGAGCCGGAAGGAAAAGCAGGCAGGTCGAGCGACGCGAGGGTGAGGCTTTCGACGGTGGCGCGGCGGGCGAGGAGGCGGCGGGCGTGGGCGAGGAGGACGGCGGTGTTGCCGGCGTCGCCGGCGAGGGCGGCGTTGAGCAGGAGCAGGCGGGGGCGGCGGGCGGGCATGGCGGTGCGCGGTGTGACGCGGCTCACGATCCGGCCGGAGGACCGGCTGGGCGCAGTGCGCGGATGAGGGCGAGGATGGCGGCCGGCAGACGATCGATGGAGGGGTCCGGTGCGTCGGGCGGTTCCTCGCCGCGGAGGAAGGCGTCGTGCTCGGGGGCGTCCGGGTCGGCCCAGGCGCGGACCACCCGCCAATGGGGCGCCAGATCGGCGCGGGTGAGCGCGTCGCCCCAGGCGTCGGGCCACTCGCGGGTCGCGCGCATGAAACCGGCGGCCCAATCGATGAACGCCGCCACCAGATTTTCTGCCTTGGTCTCGTCATCGATGTCTTCGAAATCGTCCTCGTAGATGTCGAGCGGGTCGGCCCCGGCATCCTCCCGTGGGGCCGTGGCGCAGGCGGCGATGAGATCGGCGATGTCGTTCCAATAGACCGCGAGATTGTCCGCAAAAACTTTGGCTTCGTCGGCGTCGCGCCACGTGCGGCCGGCGGGGCCGAAGAGGCGGGCGAGCAACTGGGTGGGCGGGACGGGCGTGGGACAGATTTGCAGAGCGGCGATCAGCCCGGCGAATTCGTAGAAATCGGGGTCGTCCTCGGCTTCGAGTTCGGCGAAGAACGTGCGCAACGCGTCGCGCGCCTCGTCCAAACCGGCGTCGGGGTCACCGGCCAGTTCGCAGCCGAAGCCGTCGGGGCCGCAGCGGGCTTCGAGCATGGCGAGGACGCGTTGGGTGCGTTCGGGGGTGTCGTGGGGGCCCTCGACGTAGAAGGGTTGGCCGTCGCGGCCGAAGGTGAAGGTCTCAGGGCAGTCGGCGGCGTCGAGGCCGCCGAGGGCGCGGCGGGCTTTGCGGTAGTCGCGGTGCGGGGCAAAGCCGAGGCGCTCGGCGTAGGCGAGGGCACCGTCGAGGAGTTTTTTCGCGCAGGCGGGATGGAGGTGTTCGCGTTCGGTTTCGGGGAGGCGCTCGGTGATGAGTTCCCTGAACTCTGCCGCGGTGGCGTCGTCGTGGAGGAAGGCGTCTTTGATGCCGAGGCACCAGAGGTCGACGAGGAAGAAGCCGATGTCGGTGCGGCCATCGTCGCGGAGACGGGCGACGAGGAGCTGGGCGAGGCCGGTGGTGCGCCAGGATTTTTCGATGAAGGCTTCGTAGCGGGTCATGGGGGAAGATGGTGGGGCGCAGAGGCGGCGAGGGAAAGTTGGAAAACGTAGCCGGCGGTTGAAGCGCCGCCGCCCGTGGGGAAATCTTTTCGCATCCTTGCCACCAGCGGTGTCGTGTCGGCGGGATCGCGCCGGGGCAGACAGAGGGTTTTTACCTCGGAGCATTGCGGGTAAACGCTGCTCAGGGGCCAAGAAATCAGGCGGTGGCGAGAAACCCTGTCACCACACGGAGCCATTGCGCCACTGTAAGAATGCCATGATAACCTCCAAACCGATGGCTGCTTCGGTGCCACATGACGCCGATCTCGTGCACGCCAGTCTTGCGGGCAACCGCGATGCGTTCGGCCGAATCGTCGCGCGCTACCAGTCCCTCATCTGCTCGCGCGCTTACAGCGCGACGGGCAATCTCAACCGTAGTGAGGAGCTCGCTCAGGACACGTTTGTCGCAGCGTGGAAGCAATTGCCGGCGTTGCGCGAACCGGCGAAGCTGCGCGCGTGGCTTTGCGGCATTGCGCGCCACGTGAACAGCAACGCCCAGCGTCGCGCCGGTCGCGAACCCGCGCAGGTGGCAGATCCGTTCGATCCGGCACACGAGCCCATGGCACCCGAGCCGTCGCCGCCCGAGCAGGTCGTGAGTCGGGAAGAGGAAGCCCTACTGTGGCGTGCGCTCGAGAAAATCCCGGAGAATTATCGCGAGCCGCTCGTGTTGTATTACCGCGAGCATCGGTCGGTCGAAAATGTCGCACGCGAGCTGGAATTGAGTGAAGACGCCGTGAAGCAACGGCTCGCGCGCGGTCGCGCGCTGCTCCACGAGCAGGTGCTCGCGCTCGTCGAGGGCACACTCGCACGGAGCAACCCGGGGCGGGCATTTACACTGAACGTCGTGGCGGCGCTGCCGATGGTGGGCGCGGGTCTCGCCACGGCGGTGGGCGTGGGCTCGACGAAAAGTGTCGGTAGCGCGAAGTCGCTGTCGTGGCTGAGTCCGCTGGCGCAGTTCCTGACGGCGCAGGTGTTGTGGTTCGCCTCGTCACTCCTGTTCGTCGCGAGCATCGGCGGGATGATCGGGTGGCAGATGAGCGGGCCGGCGCAGTCGCCGGCGGAGCGGCGCTGGGCCCTGCGATTCTGGCGGTTGTTCGTGGGCGGGATGATCGGGTGCGGCCTTCCGGCTCCGATCCTGGAGAATCTCGCCCGCGCGCATCCGGCTTATGCGGCGGTGTGCGCGCTGTGGCTCGGAATTTTTTACGTGCTCGTCGGCGTTCCCCTCGCGTGGTGGGCGGTCGCGAATCACCGGCGCATCCGGGCCCAGGCTGCGGAGGCCGATGGGCAGACTGCGGCCGATGCGACGGGGTCCGATCCGAGGGAAACGCAGCGACGCTGGGTTGCGATGGCGACGCTGGCCGCGGTCGGTTTGTTTACGATCGGGATGTTTCAGGGCCAATGGTCTGAACGTGTCCGGCCGAGCGAAGTGTGGGGGCTGATGGAGGCTCATCCCGAGGCAGAGATCCAGATTGACGAGATTCCCCCGTTGGGGCGCTGGGTCGCGATCTACGCGAGCGAGGGAGGAAAATCGCGGCTCTATCGCGGCCCGCTCAACGAGGCGACGTATCAGTTGCTGAAACAAAGCGGGCGTCGCACCACGACGCGCGTGAAAGGTCGCGACTACGACGTGCTCGGCTGGCCGGCGCGATGGTTCGGGCCTGTGGCGGTTTTGGTCATCGGGGCAGGAATGGTGATTTTGGTCCGCACATCCCTGCGCGGAAAGCGGGCTGTCGCCGCCCGTGTCTCTCCGTGCGTTTCGGCGAACTGACGGTGGGGGCCGCCCGCGCTTGGGGGACGGCGCGTGCAGTTGCGTTATTTGCCGCGACGAGAGCGAAACTGTCCCTGGTGGCATCGTGGGCCGGTTCGCGTTTGCGTGCCTGCCGCTGCGAATGTTTCGAATCCGCCCGGCTCCGCGTCATGCTCCTCCAAAGCCGGATGGGCATCCGGCACGGCGATGGTGCCGATCAATTTCGCTGAATGAAGGCCCGCGCATTTTTCAGCCCGGGAAATCCAATGCCCGCAGCACGTTCGACTTCCCGCAGTTGTTCGCTCCGACAAGGCCGTTGATTTTTTTCGTGAGGTCGATGGTCACGAAGTCTTCACCAATGCTCCGGAACTTGGCGATGCCGACGTGGGTGAGTTTCATGGCGGGGAAGAATGGGGGTGACCTGCGAGGCGGGAGATGCCAGGTGTCTGCCAAGTAAAGTCCGGCTTTACCAAGGAAAACTCTTAGTAAAGCGAAGGGCCCTTCGCTCTACTAAGGAGGGCCATAATCAAGCGAAACGAGCTATCCTTAATTATGGCGGGGTGTTTTTCGATTTCGCCACGCCTGGCGGCGCGCATCGGGAATAAGGCGTCATGCGGCTATTTTGAGTTTTGGCCGAAAGTCAAAATAGCGGGTTGGGCTATTTCGACCGGTGAAAATAGCGGGATGGGACCGCCGGGGGGCCACTCGCTGGCGCTCGCAGCTACGGGAAAAGTCGCGGAGGAGAGGGGAGGCACGCTCGAAATCGGGTGCGTAAAGCCCCTCCCTCATTTCAAGGAGGGCGGGTCGGAGACCTCGCCCTACGCCAAGATCGCGCGCAGGCTGGCGAGGTCGAGGACGGTAGCGAGGGACTCTTCCTGGACGACGGCGGCGGCCATGGCGGCTTTTTCTTTTTGGAGGGCGCGGATTTTTTCTTCCACCGTGTTTCGTGCGATCAGGCGGTAGGCCATCACTTGATTTTTTTGGCCGATGCGGTGCGTGCGGTCGATGGCTTGCGCTTCGACGGCGGGATTCCACCACGGGTCGAAGAGGACGACGTAGCTCGCGGCGGTGAGGTTCAGGCCGGAGCCGGCGGCTTTGAGCGAGAGCAGGAAAACGGGGATCGCGGGGTCGGATTGGAATTTGTCGACGAGGGCCTGGCGGTTTTCCGTCTGGCCGGTGAGGAGGAGGTGCGCGATGCCGCGGGCGGTGAGTTCGACGCGGATCAGTTCCAACATCGTGACGAATTGGGAGAAGACCAAAACTTTGTGCCCCTCGGCCATGAGGGGTTCGAGGGTGTCGAGGAGGGCTTCGAGTTTCGCGGAGGGGAGCGGGAGGGAGTTGGGGGAGGCGGACGGAAGCTGAGAGTCAGGAGCTGAGAGCTGAGAGTCGGAAGCGGCGGCGGACGCGGAGGAGGAAGAGGTCTTCTTTGATTTGGAATGTGAGATTGCAGAACTGGCCGGAGCGGACTTGGCGGCGGATTTGGCGGCGGATTTTTTTGAGGGTGCTTTGGGGAGTTCGCCGGCGCCGACGAGGCGGGGGTCGCAGCAGATTTGGCGGAGGCGGAGGAGGGATTGGAGGATGTTGAAACGCTGGGAATCGAAATCGCGGTTGTTTTTTACGCCGAGAAGAAGGACGCGGGTGCGTTTGAGTTCGGCGTCGTAGAGGGCGCGCTGGGGGCCTTCGAGTTCGACGACGATTTCTTCCTCGATGCGGGCCGGGAGGTCGCGGGCGACCTGGGACTTGGTGCGGCGTAGCAGGAAATGTTTGACGCGCTGGGCGAGGCGGGTGCGGGCGGCGGGGTCGGTCTTGTCGTTGTAGAGGCGCTTGAAGGAAGTCTGGCCGCCGAGAAGGCCGGGTTGCGCGAAGGAGAAGAGGCTCCAGAGGTCGAGGAGGCGATTTTCGACGGGCGTGCCGGTGAGGACGAGGCGGTGGGCGGTGCGGAGGGCGCGGGCGGCTTGGGCCGTGGCGCTGGCGGGGTTTTTGATGTTCTGGCCTTCGTCAAGGATGACGGCGTCCCACGATTCGGCGGCAAAGGCGTCGGCGTAGAGGCGGAGCTGGGTGTAGTTGGCGACCAAAAGTTGAGCGTTGAGAGCGGCGAGTTGAGCGCCGGAAGCAGAGGCGGAGGTCGGGGTGAGGAGGGCGGAGGTGAAGGCGGTGGTGGTGAGGACGGGGGCGAAGCGGGCGGTCTCGAGCTGCCAGTTGACCATGACGGATTTGGGGCAGACGACGAGGACGCGGAAGGGTTTGGCGGTGGCGGCGGGGCCGCCCGTTGAAGCGGGGAGTTTAAGTTTAAGGGCGGAGAGGTGGAGGAGCCAGGCGAGGGTTTGGAGGGTTTTGCCGAGGCCCATGTCGTCGGCGAGGACGCCGCCGAAATTATTTTCCGCGAGGAAGGCGAGGAAGTGAAAGCCTTCGTGTTGGTAGGGGCGGAGGTCGGCGACGAGGCCGGCGGGGAGAGTCGGGGCCGGCGAGGCGCGGAGGGCGGCGGAGCGTTCGCGGACGTGGGCCCAGAGTTTTTCGGGGAGGGCGTCGCGGAGGGATTCGTCGGCGAGCTGGAGGGCGTGGAAGCGGAGGGGTTCGCGGGCGGTCTCGGCGGCGGCCGTCGCGGGGTCGAGGCCGAGGCGGGCCATTTTTTCCTGGGTGGCGGTGGAATCGTCGACGATGAGGCGGCGCCAGCCGTGGCCGGGGAGGCGGACGAAGCGGCCGCGGGCTCCGTGGAGGATCGCGATTTCCGCGGGGGTGAGGGTGGTGTCTTCGGCGCGGAGGGTCACGCGGACGTCGAACCAGTCGATACCGGTTTCGGCGCCGGGGGTGAGGTCGATGGCGAAATGGGCCCGGGTCGGTGCGGCGGCGAAGGCGGCGAGTTCGGGGGCGAGCTCGATCAGGGTGTTCGGCGGGAAACCGGCGAGCCAGGCGGAGAACGTCTCGGGGAAACTGGGCGTAGTGATCTCGGTGTGACGGCGTGGGCCGGCGGGGTGCCAGGCGGCGTGGACGGTAGGGAGCTGGGTAAACTGGAGGAGGGCGGCGCGGGTGGGTTCGAAGTCGAGGATGAGGAAAGCCGCGTCGGGCGAGGGAGGCGGGAGGCCGGGACCGGAGCGACGCCAGGTGTCGCCGTCGAGGAGGGCGCGGGGCGTGCCGTCGGGGGCGAGGGCGGCGAGTTCGACGAGGAGCACGTCGTCGCCGGGGGCGGATTCGGGGAAGCGGGGGGCGAGGGACGCGCGCAGGCGGGGGCGGAGCGATTCGCGGCGGAAGCGTCCGGTGGTGTCACCGGGGAGGGTGAGGCGGGCGCGGGCGGCGAATCGGCCGGCTTCGGGCAGGGCGAGGGCGGCGCGGGGGACAGGGACGGGGTCGGCGACGTCGGCGGGTGTGGCGTAGTCGCTGGCGGTCGGTGGGGGCAGGCCGGTGAACAGGGTGTTGGCGTGGAGGTAGAGGTCGGGTTTCGCGGGCAGGTGGATCAGCGGGGCGGGGGCGGGCGTGCCGTCGGCGAAGCCGAGCTGGGCGAAGGTGAGTTCGGGATCGGTGGGGTGGTCGCGGAATTGCCAGACGAGGCGGCGGGGGTCGCGGGCGATGGGGCGGCCGGCGTCGTCGACGATGCAGGTGCGGGCGAGCGGGTGGGTGAGCAGGCGGCCGAGGAAGGCGCGGTCGGGGGCGTCGGTGAGTTTAAGGGTGGAGCGGCCGGTGGAATTGTGGTGGGCGCGGAGAATGGCGGCGAAGCTGGCGGAGGCGGGATCGAGGATGAGCGCGGAGTGTTCCGCGGTGCCGAGCAGGTCGCGGAGTTGGGTGGCGGTGAGGGGCTCGAAACGCGGGGCTGGAAGCGTGGAAGAGGGGGACCCAGAAGAAGGAGAGACGGAGAGAGGGGGAGACGGAGAGACGGGCGAAGCAATGGCCGTGGATTGCGGGGCGGAGATTTCCCAAACGGGTTTTTTGCGGGCGAGGCGGAGGCGGAGGGAGCGGAGCGGAGGAGGGGAGGCGTCGGTGGCGGAGTCGGGCTGGACCGCGTTTTCCAGGGCGGCGAAGCGGGCGCGCCAAGCGGCGAGTTCGCGTTCGCGGAGATATGCGGCGAGGACGGCGCGGGCCCACGGGACATCGGTGAGCTTCGCCATGAAGGCGGGGAGCGGGATGGCTTTTTCCGTGAAGACGAGGGCGACGTGGGACCAGAGTTCGAGCGGGGTGGCGGGCGGGTGGGCCCAGCGGTTTTCAAAAGGGTTTCGGTAGTAGGGGTGGATGAGATGGCGGTGGGCGGCGGGCAGGAGAGCCTGTAGGGCCTGGAAATCGAAGTAGTGGCCGGGGCGCAGGCTGCGGTGGAGGGCGAGGAGGTGGCGGAGGAAGGCGAGCTGCTTGCGGTCGGGGGCGGCACCGGTGGCGGTCGTGAATGGGGTGACAAGGGCCTCTTCGTCGGGAGGGGTGTCTTGTCTCGGCGGAGGCGCGGGACGGCTCGGCAAATAAGAGGCGGGTGAATCCCAAGCGGACGAGGCCGGAGGCGTGGGATGGGCGGCGGCAAACGCTTGGTCGAGGTGGCGGGTCTCCTCGTCGGTGAGCTGAACGAGGAACGCGGAACCGACGGCGTAGAGGTGTTTGCAAGCGACGCCGACGGGGCAGGAACACTCGCCGGACCAGCCCTCGCGGGCATACGTGAGCGTGCACTCGTAGATTTCGCTGCCGCGCACGGCGGCGAACACGGTCGTGGGCGGAGAATCGATCGCCTGTTCGAGGGAGACCACGTTGCCCCGCGAGTAGTAATCGCGTCCCTTGGTGCGGTCGGGCAGCGCGAACCCGTTCAGCCAGCCCGCGAGGTCGATGCGAAGTTGGGAGGGCGGAGGCGGTGAGCCGGCGGACATGCGGGCAACGAAACAGGGGCGGTCGGGGGCGTCACGGCGGAAGTGGGCGCAAAAAAAATGCGCTGGGTGGCGTTGCCGGCGCGCCGACGAGCGGGGACCCTACGCGAAAATCGAGCGCAGGCTGTCGAGGTCGAGGATGCTCGCGAGGGACTTTTTTTGGATGACGGCGGCGGCGAGCGCGGCTGGGAATTCCAGGTGGTGGGACGAAGGGGCTTTGGGCGGTCGTGTTCGTCTACGCAATCAGCAGTGCACCGGGTATGCCGGTGTCGAGCGTGGCGAGTTTGGCGCCGTGTTTCGCGGCGAGGGCGAGCAGGTGACCGTCGGTGGTTTGCGCAGGGGTTTGGACCCAGGCTGGCAAGCGGTCGCCGGGCACGTCATCCGGGAGAAACTCGTGCGCGAAGCCGGGGGCGCGTCTCATGCTGTCGAGGATACGCCGACCGTCGGCGAGTTGGCGGGCATAGGCGGGCTACGCGGCCACGCGCAGGAATCCCAGCTCCGTGATCGGCGTGGTGCAGAGCGCCGTGTCGCCGCCCCGCAACCCGGCGAGCCAGCGGCGCGTGCGGTCGTGGTGCGGATGGGCGTCGAGCCCCCAGGCGAGCAGGGCGTTGACGTCGAGGAGGAGTTTCACGGGAAGTCGGCGAGGAGCGCGCGCACGCGGTCGTTCGTGAGCGGGGGTGTGCCGGGCGGGCTGGCGAGCACGAGGATGCCGGTGAGCTTGTCGCGCACGAGGCGGGTCTTGGCGGCGGGTGCGGGCGGGGTGAGCACAATCTCGCCGTTGCGCACGCAGCAGGCGAGGCGGGCGCCGGGCTTGAGGCCGAGCTTGTGGCGCGTGGCGGCGGGCAGAACGACCTGACCTTTGGTGGAAAGGGTGAGCGTCATGGCTTACTGTCTTACTCTGTCGTCGGGGCTGTCAAGGGCACCGACCCCCCACGCGCCGGCCAAGGTCGAAGCACGGAACGCCGTGCGGCAAGACAGCGCCGACGGGTGGCGGCGCTACTCCAAGATCGAGCGCAGGCTGTCGAGGTCGAGGATGCTGGCGAGGGACTCTTCCTGGATGACGGCGGCGGCGAGGGCGGCTTTGTCCTTCTGCAGCGCGCGGATTTTCTCCTCGACCGTGCCTTCGGCCAACAGGCGGTAGGCGATCACGGGGCGCGTCTGGCCGATGCGGTGCGTGCGGTCGATGGCCTGTGCTTCGGCGGCCGGGTTCCACCACGGGTCGTAGAGAATCGCGTAGCTGGCGGCCGTCAGATTCAGGCCGAAGCCGGCGGCTTTGAGCGAGAGCAGGAAAACGGTTTTGGTTTTGTCGCTCTGGAATTCGTCGACGAGTTCGGCGCGGTTTTCCGTGGCGCCGGTCAGCATGAGAAAGTCGATCCCGGCGGTTACGAGGCGGGCGCGGATGAGCTCGAGCATGCCGACGAACTGGCTGAACACGAGGACCTGGTGGCCCTCGTCGCGGAGTTCTTCGAGGCGTTCGAGCAGGGCGTCGAGTTTGGCGCTCGGGAGGTCGCGGTGGGCGGGGTCGACGAGGGCGGGATGGCAGCAGATCTGGCGGAGGCGGAGGAGGCTCGCGAGGACGTTGAAGCGGACGGCGGCGAGCGCGGTGTTGCTGTCGACGCCGAGGAGCTGGGCGCGGGCGCGTTTGAGTTCGGCGTCGTAGAGGCGGCGCTGTTCGCCCTCGAGTTCGACGACGATGTCGTCCTCGGTGCGGGAGGGGAGGTCGGGGGCGGCCTCGGCCTTGGTGCGGCGTAACAGGAAATGACGGACGCGGCGGTGGAGGCGGGAGAGGGCCTCGGCGTCGGCCTGGTCGTGCTGGCGGCGGAAGGAGGTTTGGGTGCCGAGGAGGCCGGGCTGGGCGAAGGCGAAGAGACTCCAGAGATCGGTCAGGCGGTTTTCGATTGGCGTGCCGGTGAGGACGAGGCGGTGGCGCGAAGGCAGGGCGCGGGCGACGGAGGCGACCTGGCTGCCGGGGTTTTTGATGAACTGGCCTTCGTCGAGAATGACGACGTCCCACTTCTGCGTGCGGAACCACTCGGCGTTGATGCGGAGCTGGGAGTAGTTGGCGACCAAGAGTTGAGCGCCGAGTGCCGAGAGCTGGGCGTCCGGATGGGCGAGGCCCGGGTTGTAGGCGGTGGCGTTGACGGCGGGGGTGAAGCGGGCGCTTTCGACGAGCCAGCCGTGGGTGACGCTCTTGGGGCAGACGACGAGGGCGCGGAAGGGGGTGGGCTCGGGGCGCGGGGCGTCGGCGAGGTAGAGGAGCCACGCGAGGGTCTGGACGGTTTTGCCGAGACCCATGTCGTCGGCGAGGATGCCGCCGAGGCCGAGGGCGGAAAGGTGGGCGAGGAAATGGAATCCCTCCTGCTGATAGGGGCGGAGGGTGGCGCGGAGCCCGGCGGGGAGCGGAGGTGGGGGGAGTGCGGCGAGGGTGGCGACGCGTTCGCGGAGGGCGGTGGCGAGGGCGGCGTCGCGGGTTTCGAGGAGATCGGCCTCGGCGGCGAGCTGGAGCGCGTGGATGCGGTGGGTCGCGGGGCGGCCGTCGGCGAGGACGTCGGCGGGGTCGAGGCCGAGGCGGGCGAGGGCGGCGGTGGTGGAGACGTCGGAATCGTCGGTGACGACCTCGAGGCGTTGCCAGCCGTGGCGCGGGAGGCTGACCCATTTGCCGCGGGCCTTCATGAGGAGGGCGATTTCCTCGGTGCTGAGCTTGGTGTCTTCGACGCGGAGTTTGACGGTGAGGTTGAACCAGTCGCGGCCGGCGGTTTCGGCGGGGGCGGCGGAGAATTCGACGTGGGCGCGGAGGGGCGGGCCGAGGAGATTGGCGAGGCCGGGGGAGGCGTCGACGGCGAGGCCGGGCGGGAGCGTGGCGTGCCAGGCGATGAATTCCTCGGGAAACGTTTTCGCGACGGGGCGCGACCAGTCGGCGTCCCAGTCGTGCCAGACGAGGCCGAAATCGGCGAGGCGGGTGGAGGCGGCCTGGGCGGCGGTGAGGTCGAATTCGAGCAACGGATCGCCGGGGCGGCGGGGGGAGGGAGCGCCGCGCGGGGTCCATTGCCAGCCGGTTTTGATCCAGTGTTGTTCGCAGGGCAGGTCGTCGGACCGGGCGAGGAGCTGGGCGTGGAAGACCATGTCCGCGGGGTCGTCGGGTGCGGCGGTGAGCCAGCATTTGAGGACGGGGCGGAGGGGGATGCGGCGGACGTTGCTCTCGAGGGCCGCAGGGAGGCGGAGGCCGACGGCGCGGAGGCGCGACATCAGGCGGGTGTCGCCGAGGGCGGCGGTCGGGAGGGGTGTGGTGGGCGTGGGAGGCGGGCCGGGCCAGACGCGGTTTTCGAAAAAGTAGAGCGGGGCGGGGCGGAGGGTGACGAGGGTGGCGCGGGCGGCGCTGCGGCCGTCGGGGGTGACGAGGCGGAGGTCGAGGCGCTCGGGGGCGGAAGGCGAAAGGCTGGCTTCGAGGACGAGGGCGGCGGGTTCGATGACGAACGGGCTGCCGTCGGGCAAGACGAGGGCCTCGCGGGCGGCGCGGGTGCGGAAGAGGTTCGCGGTGGCCTCGGCGGCGAGCGGTTGCCGGAGGGAAGGGGGCTGGAGGCCGGCGCGCGATTCGGCGGCGAGGGCGAGGGCAAGGGCGGCCTCGGGCGGGGTGAGGTATTCGAAATCGACGGGGCGGGCGGTCGCGAGGGCGACGAACCATTTTTGCGGGGGCGAGCGCCAGGATTTGCCGGGACCGGGGCGGACCTCGATGAGGAGGCCGCCTTCGGGGCGCACGCGGGCGCGGAGGCCGGCGAGTTCGACGGCGGCCGGGTGGGTGCGGGCGGGCGAGGCGGAATCGTCGGAGGTGGCGAGGGCGCGTTGCCAGGTGGCAAGATCGTGCTGGAGGAGGTGTTCCTCGATCGCGGTGCGGGTCGCGGCGGTGTGGGTCAGCGGCCGGAAAACGTCGGGGAGAGGGCGGCCGGCGAGTTCGTAGTCGTGGGCGATATATTGCCAAAGGGCCCAAGGGTCGGCGGGGGCGGTGGCGTGGTCCCACCAGCCGGGAAAGGCGGGGGCGTAGAGGGGGGCGCCGCGCGGGGGCGTGTGTTCGAAGCCGTGGCGGAGCAGCGCGCCCGGGTAAAGGGTGCCGTGGGCCTGCGCGAACTCGGCGAAGAGGGCGGCGAGGTTTTCGAGGAGGAGGCCCTCGGTGGCGGTGAGTTTGCGGCCGAGTTTCGCGGCGAGGACGGGCGTCCAGTGCTCGCGGAAGGACACTTTTTCGGGCGGGGGCGCGGAGGCGTAGGGTGCCGGCGCGGGCGGGGCGGCGAGGGGCGCGAGGGTGATCGCGGGTTTCGCGTTCGGATCGGGCGGGGTGACGTCCTGCGCGGCGGCGGCGAGCCACGCGAGGGCGGCGGCGTAGACGTGGCTGCAGTCGGCGCCGCGGTCACAGGCGCAGCGGGACGTCCATTTGCCGCGCGTGAGGAAGAGGGTGACGAGGAGTTTTTCCTCATCGGTGACGTCGGCCTCGACGTAGTGGTCGGCGTTGCCGCGGAGGGCGGTGACCTCGCCGGACTCGTAGCTGGTGGTGCCGCGCTTGCGGACCGGTTCGTCGAACGTCCCCATCCATGCGCGCAGGGCCGAGAGGGACTCCGGCGTTTTCACGCTACGGACGACCTGGTGGCGAGGTTTGGCGGACATGGGAATGAAGAGCGCGGGCGACGGCGCCGGCGGCGGGAGGAAGGTCAGCGCGTTGAGGTCAGCGCGTTGAGGTCAACGCGCTCCACCTTAGTAGACGCGTTCCTCGAGAAGAGCGAAGAGCTCGGCCTCGGTGATGCGGCGTTGGGCCATCGAATCGCGCTCGCGGAGCGTGAAGGTGTCGCCCGGTTTTTCGATCGTGTCGAAGTCGATGGTCACGCACCACGGCGTGCCGATTTCGTCCTGGCGGCGGTAGCGTTTGCCGATGTTGCCGCCGTCGTCGTAGAAGACGGCGTAGCGGCGCTGGAGTTTTTTGTAGAGATCGCGGGCGCGGCCGACGAGCTGCTCCTTGTTCTTGAGGAGCGGGAGGACGGCGACCTTCACGGGCGCGATGCGCGGCGAGAGGCGGAGCACGGTGCGTTTCTCGACGTTGCCCTTGTCGTCAGTGACGTCCTCTTCGGCGTAACCGGCGCAGAGGACGGCGAGGAGGATGCGGTCGACGCCGACGGCGGGCTCGATGACGTGGGGGACGAATTTCTTCTTGGTGGCTTCGTCGAAGATTTCCTGCGGCTTGCCGGAGGCGGTCGCGTGCTGGCCGAGGTCGTAGTTGCCGCGGGCGGCGATGCCCCAGAGTTCCTGCACGCCGAAGGGATACTCGAACATGATGTCGGTCGTGCCCTTCGAGTAGAACGCGAGCTTCTCTTTCTTGTGCGCGTAGAGGGTGAGCTTCGACTCGGGGAGGCCGACGGAGATGAGCCACTGGCGGCACCATTCAATCCACTCCTGGTGGCACTGGGACCAGTCGGCGTCCTCGTGGATGAAATACTCCATCTCCATCTGCTCGAATTCGCGGGAGCGGAAGATGAAGTTGCGCGGGGTGATTTCGTTGCGGAACGATTTCCCGATTTGGGCGATGCCGAAGGGGAGTTTGACGCGGCCGGTGTCGACGACGTTTTTGAAATCGACGAACATGCCCTGAGCGGTCTCGGGGCGGAGGTAGGCGACGGACGAGGCGTCGGTCATGGCGCCGACGTTCGTCTGGAACATCATGTTGAAGGCGCGGGGCGGGGTGAGGTCGCCGGGGTTGCCGGTGGCGGGGGAGGGGATGAGGGCGATCTCCGCGGGGGTGGCCTCGGTGAAATCTTTGACGACGACGGGGGCGAGCGTGCCCTGGAGGGCTTTTTTGCGCTTGAAGGACTCGGCGGCGGACTGGAGCTCGCCGGCGGTGTTTTCGCTTTCGAGGGCGCTGACGTAGCCGGCGGTCTGGGCGACGCCGTCGGCGCCGGTGACGACGACGGGGGCGAAGAAGAGTTGGTCGGCGCGGTAGCGCTGTTTGGAGACCTTGCAGTCGACGAGCGGGTCGCTGAAGCCGGCGACGTGGCCGGAGGCTTCCCAGACCTTCGGGTGCATGATGATGGAGGTCTCGATGCCGACGATGTCGTCGCGGCGGCGAACCATGTCGTTCCACCAGCAGTCGCGGA
Source organism: Opitutaceae bacterium (assembly GCA_044358025.1). Lineage (GTDB taxonomy): Bacteria > Verrucomicrobiota > Verrucomicrobiia > Opitutales > Opitutaceae > GAS368. The sequence goes on along the minus strand of JBIKOK010000003.1, from coordinate 12,391 downwards.
TGTTTTTCTTCAGTTCGGAGCCGAGGGGGCCGTAGTCGAAGAAGCCGTTGAGTCCGCCGTAGATTTCGGACGACTGGAAGATGAAGCCGCGGCGCTTGGCGAGCGCGACGATGCTGTCCATGGAGACGGCGGGCGTGACGGGTGCGGAGGTGTCGGCTGACATAAGAAGTGAGAGATAACGCGGTGCGCGGCGCGCGGTCAATTCCCGCGTTGGGGTAACAGCGGGCGCGGGCGCGGCTCAGTTTTGTGCCCGCCCGCCGGCTTGACGCGGGCGCAAAGGGATTTTTGTTGGGGGGATGCAGCCCGCAGGGGAAAAACCGGTTCAAAACGCGACGGACGCGGCGGAGGAGATCGTGGTCTTTATCAGTCACCGCGAAGGCACGTGCGCCGAGTGCGGCGAGGCGTTGGGGCGCGGGCGCTGGATCAAACTGGAGCGGGAGAAACCGCTGTGTCTCGACTGCGCGGATCTCGCGCATCTGGAGTTTTTGCCGCGGGGCGATGCGGCGTTGACGCGGCGGGCGACGAAGCACTCGGCGCTGCGGGCGGTGGTGGTCGAGTGGTCGCGCAGCCGCCAGCGCTATGAGCGGCAGGGGCTCCTCGTGACCGAGGGCGCGGTGCGGCAGGCGGAGGGGGAGTGCCTGGCCGATACGGCGGTGCGCGCGCGCCGGCGGGAGCGGGAAACGGCGCGGCGGGCGGCGGCCGAACCGGCGTATGTGGCGACGGTGACGGCGGCGTTGCGCGCGCAGTTTCCGGGGTGTCCGCCGGAGGAGGCGGCGCGCATCGCGGAATGGACGTGCGAGAAGCATGCGGGGCGCGTGGGGCGGTCGGCGGCGGCCAAGGCCCTCGACCCCGCGGCTCTGGGGTTGGCCGTGATCGCGCGGATCCGGCACGTGCACACGAACTACGACGAACGGCTGATGAGGCACGGCGATCGCCGGCAGGCGCGTCAGGACGTCGCGGCCGACATCGATCGGGTCCTCGCGAACTGGAGCGGGCGGTAGACCTTGCCCGCGGCGGAGGCGTCCCCGGCCGGCGCCGCGATGCCGTCGATCCTCGACCACGAAGGGTGGCGGTGGATTGGGGGTAGAGAACGGCCATGCGGCAAAATCGGAACCGGGTTGCGAAACGAACGTCGGAGGGGCACAGTCCCACTCCGCTCCATCGTATCCACGTTTCTTCGCTTCGTTCCCTTTCGCCATGACCACCCGTTTCACGATCAAGACCGTCGCTTTCTCCCTTGTGCTTTCGCTGTTGGCCGGGGCCGGCCTCGCGGTGCACGCGGCCGAAAAAGGCAAAGCCAAGGACAAGGAAAAAGCCGAGCCCCGCGCGCCGCTCGTGCTGAACACCGAGGTCAAGGCCCCGAACCGCGATACGGCGGACCGCACGAGTTACGCGGTGGTCGTCAAACGGGCCGCGCCGAGCGTCGTCGCCGTCATCGCCAACCGCAAAGAGCGGCCGGCCGCGGCGATGGCCACGCCGAATCTCGAGGAGTTGTTGCAACGCGGATTTCCCGGCATGCCGCGGCCGCGGCGCCCGTTGCCGCCGTCGGGGCCGCGGCCGGTGGCGCCGGACACGGCGGCGTCGACGGCCGGTCCCGCTTCGGGGGTGATCATTTCGGCGGACGGCTATGTGTTGACGAACGCGCATGTGATCGAGGGGGCGGAGGAGGTGAAGGTGGCGCTGGGCGAGCCGCGGAAGGAATACGTGGCGACGGTGGTCGGGCGGGATGCGCGGTCGGACGTCGCGTTGCTGAAGATCGACGCGAGCGGGCTTGTGCCGGTGACGTTGGGCGACAGCGACCAGCTGGAGCTGGGCGACGTGGTGCTCGCGCTCGGCAATCCGGCGGGGCGCGGGCTGACGGTGAGCCGCGGGATCGCGAGTGCGCTGGGCCGCGAGGGTGCGGGCGACGGCACGGAAGATTTTCTCCAGACGGATGCGGCGATCAACCCGGGCAATTCCGGTGGCGCGCTGCTCGACAGCGATGGCCGGCTGATCGGGCTCGCTACGGCGCGGGCGCAGCGCGACGAGGGCAACGCGGGGCTGGGCTTTGCGGTGCCGGTGAATCTCGCGCGCTTTGTCGCGGAGCAGCTCGCGAAGAACGGCCGGGTGGAGCGCGCGCTCCTCGGGGTGGAGACGCAACCGCTGGAGCCGGATTTGGTGGCGGCGTTCAACGTGAAGCAGGGCGCCCTGATCAGCGAAGTGCGGGCGGGCGGGCCGGCCGACAAGGGCGGGCTCAAGGGCGGCGATGTCGTGACGCGCGTCGGGGCGACCGAGATCAAGGACCCCCGCCAGTTGCAGCAGATGATTGCGCGGTTCGCGCCGGGCACGGAAGTGACGATCGCCTATGTGCGCGACGGCAAGACGGCGGAGACGACGGTGAAGCTCGGGACGGCGTCGGCCGACAAGGCGGCGAACAACACCGAGGGGACGGGCGATATCGCCGACACCGAGGGCGTGTTGGACGATGTGTCGATCGACGAAGTTTCGCCCGAGATCCGCGAGCAGCTCAACGTGCCGTTGCGCATCCAGGGGGTGTTTGTGACGGGTGTGGCGCCGGGCGGTCCGTCGGCGCGGGCGGGCATCCAGCAGGGGGACATCATTCTGGAGCTTGACCGCCGCCCCGCGCGCACGGTCGAGGAAGCCGTGAAGCTGAGCGAAGAGATCAAGGGCCCGAAGATTTTGGTGCAGCTCTGGCGGGAAGGCCGCGTGCGCTTGCTCGTCGTGGACGAGTCGAAGAAGTAGGCCGGGCTGAGAGGGGCGCCGGCGGGATCAGCCCGCGGTTGCTTGGGCGAGGGTGCGGCAAAGGGTCGCGATGTCGAAAGGCTTGGGCAGCGCGGCGCGGAAGCCGTGCTGCGCGTAGTCGCGGAGGACAGCTTGCTGCGCGTAGCCGCTCATCACGACGGCTTTCACCGCGGGGTCGAGTTGGAGCAGGGCCTGCATCGTCTCGCGTCCGCCCAGCCCGCCGCGCACGGTCAGGTCGAGGAGGACGGCATCGAAGGGGCGGCCCGCGGTTTGGGCTTCGCGGTAGAGCTTGAGGGCGGTGCCGCCCTCGGCGGCGAGGGCCACCTCGTAACCGGCGTGCTCCAGGGCCAGTTGCACGGTCTCCCGCAGGCCGGCTTCGTCGTCCATCACGAGGATACGGCCGGAGCAGGGCGCCGGATCGGCGGGGGCGGGCGGCGGTGGAGCGAGGGGAAGGTGGGTCGCGGGGAGATAGAGGTGGAAGGTCGTGCCCGCCCCGGCGACGGACTCGACGGTGAGCGCGCCGCCGTGCTGGTGAACGATCGAGTGGCAGATGGTGAGACCGAGCCCCATGCCTTTTTGCACGCCGCGCTCCTTGGTGGAGAAGTAGGGGTCGAAGATTTTCGGGAGTACGTCGGCGGGGATGCCGTGTCCGCGGTCGATGAAGTCGAGGCGGACGTAATCGCCGGCGGGCAGGGCGGCGACCTCGCCGGGGCGCAGCGCGGCGTTTTCCGCGCGGACGATGATCGTGCCGCCGGCGGGCATGGCTTCGCGGGCGTTGAGGACGAGGTTGCCGATTACGCGCTCGATCTGGCCGGCGTCGATCTCGGTGCGCGCGAGAGCGGGGGCGGCGGAGATTTCGGCTTGGACGTTGCTGCCGCTGAGTGCGAGCGCGACGGCACGATGGAGCAGGTCGGCGAGGTCCGCCGGTGCGCGGGCGGAGCCGCCGCCGCGGGCGAAGGTGATGAGTTGCTGCGTGAGGGTCTTGGCGGCGGCGCCGGCGGACTTGACGGATTCGAGGTAGCGGACGTTTTCCGGGGAGTTGCGCTGGGTGAGCAGGACCATGTCGACGCTCAGGACCATCGTCGCGAGGAGGTTGTTGAAATCATGGGCGAGGCCGCCGGCGAGGATGCCGGTTGACTCGAGTTTGCTCAGAACGAGCTGGTCGGCGGCGGCCTGTTTCTGGGCAGTGAGGTCGCGGACGGCGGCGATGCGGGCGGGCTGGCCGTGGAAGGTGCAGGGCTGGCTGGAAATCTCCACGGGGATCTGCGTGCCGTCCTTGCGCAGGCCGCGGATTTCGGAGGGAGCGTTTTTACCGGCCTGCATGGCGGCGGTGAGATCGGCCCGAAAAGCGGGCGTGGTGAGGTCGAGGACGGACTTGCCGACGAGTTCGGCGGGGGTGAAGCCGAAGGTGGCGGCGAAAGGGGGGGTGGCCAGGGCGACGAGGCCGTTTTGTTGGATGAACCAGCCTTCGAAGGCGGAGTCGACCAGCGTGTGGAACCGTGCTTCGCTTTCGCGGAGGGCTTGGGCATGGCGCGAGACGCGGGCGAGCATGTGGCGCTGCCACCAGATGATGAGAGCGATGGCGAGTAGCCCGAGCCCGATGGGTTTGGCGTAGGGGCGGAGATCGGCGAGGCGGATGGGGCGGGGTTCGATCGGGCCGATCCACGTGTCGTAGAGCTTGTCGAACGTGCCGTTGTGGCGGACGGTGGCCAGCGCGTCGTTGAGGCGGGCGAGGGTGGCGGTGTCGCCCTTGTGCACGGCGAAGCGAAAGTGGTGGACGATTTCGTCGACGAACTCGCGGCGCAGACCGTGGTCGTTGGAGACGTATTTGCCGTCCAGGCCCCAGACGAGAAGCGTGCCGTCGATTTCCCCGCGGTGGGTGGCGTCGAGCGCGGCCTGGGGGCTGTCGAAGGGTTTGATGGTCCCGCCCCACCCGCCGTGGGCGCGGGCGTTGCTGAGGGAGATGCTGCCGCTGAGCGTGCCGATGGTTTTGCCGGCGAAGTCGGCGGTGGTCAAAATGGGCGGGCGGTCACTGCGCTGGTAAACGACGCCGTGCACATAGGCGTGGCTGATGGAAAAATCCATGTCGCGCAGGCGCTCCTCGGTCATGGCCACGTTCGCGAGCACGTTGAGCCGGCCGGCCCGGAATTCCCGCATGAGACTGCTCCACGGCGCTGCCACGAGCTCGAAGTCGGTCAGGCCCGCGCCGCCCATCGCGGTCAGCAGTTCGGCGGTGAAGCCGGTCGGCCGGCCGGTGGCGTCGACGAAGGAGATGGGGTGGTCGGCCCGTTCCACGCCGATGCGCAGGCGTGGTTCCGCCGCGGCGAGAGTGGCAAAACCCGAGGAGAGGAACAGGCAGAGGAAAGGCAGGCGCATGGGAAGATCGAAGTGACGCGGTTGGGCCAAGGGGACGGTCGGATCGGCGGCGTGGCCATGATGCCGCACGATTTGACCCGAACCGTCGAGCGCATAGCGGCGGGGCGGCAAGGCGGTGGGCGGAAGTGCCGCAGGCTGGCCGGGGGAGCGCCGGCCGCGCGCCCCGGGGGGCGATCAAGGCACGATGGGGCGCGGGCGCACGGGCACGTGGACTTCGAACCGTTTCAGAAAGGGGGGCACGTAGGGCGCGTTCCAATAGACGCCGTAGGGGGCGCCGGCGGCCTCGACGTCGGGCCGGGCCGCGAGCCAGGCGAGGAGGCGGTCGCGGGCCCGCTCGAAATTCGCGCGCGAGTAGCCGCCGCGTTCGCCATGACTGGCCACGCGGCGCTCGGGCACGGCGACGACCTCGACGCCGGCTTCGTTGCCGGCGACCTTGGTGCGCTCGCTTTCGGCGACCCAGAAGAACATCGCGGCGGAGTCCACGCGGGCTTCGACGGGCGTGGTCATGGCGATGTTGTGTTTGGAGATGTAGCGGAAGAGCGGGCCGAAGAGGTTGTCGGCGCCGTCGAAATAATTGCCGCGGCCGGAGGACTGGAGCAGGACGCCGGCGGGGAGCGTTTTCAGCTCGGAGGTGCCGGCGGGGGTGGGCGGGAAAGCTTCCTTGGCGGACATGGCGAGAGCGGTGGAGAGAAGGGCGAAGACGACGAGGAACCGGCGCATGGCGACAAGGGAACGCAATGCAGTCGGGATGGCAAACGGGCGGAAGATTCGTTTCGTGGGGGTCCTATGCGCCTCATCGATCTTTCGCAGCCGCTCTATGACGACGCGCCGAATTGTCCGGTGCACCCGCCGGTGGCGTTCAGGCGCACGGCGGATCATGCGGCGGGCGGTTGGCGGATGGAGGAGATCGCGATGGCAACGCACACGGGCAGCCATGTCGACGCGCCGCTGCACAAGATCGCGGGCGGGCGGAGCATAGCGGATCTGCCGTTGGAGACATTTGTCGGGCCGGCGCACATTGCGGATTTGCGCGGGCTCGGGCCGGATGCGGCGATCGGGCCCGAGGTGCTCGCGCGGGCGCTGCATGGGCGAATCGGCGGCGAGATCGTGTTGCTCGCGACGGGCTGGGGTGACCGGCGGGCGAAGACCGCGGAATGGCTGCGGCATTCGCCGTTTGTCGATCCGGCGGGTGCGCGGTGGCTGGTGGGCCGTGGCGTGCGGGGCGTGGGGATCGACCATTATTCGATCGGCGGGAGCGGAGAAACGAATGCGGAGACGCACACGATTTTGCTCGGGTCGGGGATCTGGGTGGTGGAGGAACTGAAGTTTCCGGCGGAGGTTTTTTCGTTGCCGCAGCCGGTGAAGTTTTGGGCGCTGCCGATGAACTGGCCGGGGTGCTCGGGGGCGTTTTGCCGGCCGGTGATCGAGGTGGCGTGAGGCTGGCGGGCCGTTCGCGACAAAAATCCGGCCGTTCGATCCGCATTTCGTAAAACCGACCGCCGTCGACTGCGCGCAAGTTCTGCCGTCCCCGCCGGCGCCCGGTTCGCTCGCCGCGCGCGCGGACCCCGCAGCGGTGTGGCAGAGGCAGGCCGGGCGCACGCCCGAGCGGGGAGCGTGAGCCAAGCGCGTCGAGCAAAACGATCGGTTCCTGTTCGCGGACGTGCTCGGCCCGTGGTTCGCCAGGGCCAGCTTGCCGCTGACGACAGCTTTCATGAAGAACGTCGATGAGGACCGCCGCGAAGTCACCGAGGTCGCGACGAAACTGTTTGCGCGGGCGCGGCCGCGGGTGGTCGATGCGCGGGTGCAGCCCGGTGAGGGCAAACCGGGCAACGACTCCTCTCCGTGCGGTCACACCTCGTCGATTTTCACGCGGGCCGGCCTGCTCGCGGAGAGCTTCCCGGAGAAACGCACCGAGCTGGGCGAGTTCGCGCACTGCGCGGTGAGGGGGGGGCGTGTATGCGGGTGTGCATTTTCCGAGCGCCGTGGTGGGCGGTTGGATGCTGGCCGAGCCCATCGTGCAGGAGCTCAAGACGAAAACGGCGTTTCGGGCGCAGGTTGAAAAAGGCCGCGCGGCGATGAAGGCGTTTGTGGCCAAGCCAGCGCCGTGAGGGCTTGGCGTCGGGCGGGCTTGGGTCGGGGCATAAAGCTCCTCCCGCAATTACAACGACCCGGAGCGCGGCGATGGGCGGCGCTCAGTAGCGCTGGCCGAGTTTCTTGTAGACGAAACTCATCAACCACGCGGGACCGATGAGCAGGAAGACGAGGTCTTTGCAGAACGCCGGTTTCTTGCCCTCGATCCGGTGGCCGATGAACTGGCCGATCCAAGCGACGACGAAGAGCACCGCGGAGATTTTCCAGACGGGGAAAACGTCGGAGAGTTCGATCGCGACGATGGTGCAGTAGCACATCGCCATGAAGAAAAGGAGGCCCGCGCTGAGGCGCGGCGAGAGGCGGACGTAGAAAAGGGAGGCGGCGAAAATGGCGACGAGCGCCCAGTTGAAGCCTGGCACTTCCTCGGCCAGCAGATCGGGCGCCGGAAGGCTCCAGATGAAGCCGAGCACACTGAAGAAAATCAGGGGCACACAGATCCAGTGGATCCGTTCGTTGGTGTGGTCCTGGTGGCTGTCGCCGTAGTCGGCGAACCACTGGTCGGCGGATTTTTTCTCGGACATGGGCGCGCGGCGGGTAGGCGAAGACGAGAGCGTGGCGGGGCGACGGGGTCAATCTCGCGGGCCGTGCCGCAGCGGGTTCGGGCGGGGGTGCGGTGGCCGGTAGCGGGAGATCACGCTGGCGATTTGGGCAAACGTGCGGAGGGTGCGGGCGATGAAGCCAATCCGCCGTTCGCTGGTCGCATGGGAGATGGTGCTCCTCTTTGCTTCGATTTTCGTTTTTCGGAGCGCCTGGACCTTGTTGGATCGGTGGGCTTGGGCGGGACAAACCACGGGGCTCATCACGCTGCTCGCGATCGGCAGCGCCGTGTCGGTGGTGGCCTTCCGGGCCATCAACAAATCCTAAACGCGGCTCATGACCGCATTCCGGATCCGGCTGCCCTGTTTGTGCGGGCTCGCCTTGCGCTCCGGGTGCGCCACGCCGCGCCCCGCGCTCAAGACCGTCGCACGCGTCGATCTGCCGCGCTAGACGGGCGCGTGGGATATCATCGCCGCGGATCGCGCCGTTGATCGAAACCGCGGCGCACAACGGCATTGAGACCTACCGCCCCGAGGTCGACGGCATGATCGACACTGTGGTCGCCTTCAACCACGGGAGTTTCGCCGGTCCCGCCAAGCGCGACCATCCCCGCGGTTTCGTCGTCGACCGGGTGAACCAGGCGACGTGGGCCAGGCAGTTTCTCCGGCCGTGCAAGGCCGAGTTTTTGATTGCGTATCTCAATGCCGACTACGCGCAGACGGTGATCGGGCGCAACCCGCGCGACGACGTCCGGATCATGGCGCGCACCCCGGCGATGCCCGCTGCGGACGATCAACGCCTCCCTGGCGAGCTGGCGGCCCAGGGCGACGATCTCGGCAAGCGGCGGAAAGTGCCGCAGCGTTGGCCGGGGCAAAACCAGCCGCCGCTCCCGGCCGGCGGTGGAACCGGGGCGGCGACGATTTTGCGGCGTCCCCCTGCCGCCGAGGGGGTACCGCGGCGGGCGGATCAAAACGTGCCCTTGAGGCCGAAGCTCCAGAGCGAGCCGTATTCGATGCGCGTGCGGAAGCGGGCGACGGCCGGCGTGCTCGGACCGAAGACTTTGATGTCGTCGGGCGCGTCGGCGAGGTTGCGGATGCTGGCGTAGAGCGCGAGGCGTTTGGTCAGGTTGTATTCGGCGTTGAGGTCGAGGTAGAGGCGCTTCGACCACCAGGTGTAGGTGCCGGGTTCGATGCTGGGGCCGGCGGCGACGGCGGCGCGGCGTTGCAGACTGCGGTAGTTCCAATTGGCGCGGAGACTGTAGCGCTCGCGGTTCAGGCTCACGCCCCAGCTCGCGGTGCGCGGAACGAAGCCGGGGAAGTTGCCGGAGCCCTGCGGGCCGAGGATGCGCTGGGAGGCGCCGTTGACGAAGACGGTCACGCCGCGGGCCCAGCGCGGGAGGAAGGTGAGCGCCTGTTTGTAGCCGAGGTTGAGGCCTTCCATGCGCACCGTGCTGTCGAGGTTGAATTGGGTCGCGACCGGGTAGCGGCCGTAGACGTTGGGATCGAGGCTGTAGAGTTCGAGAAATTCGGGGGTGGCCGGGAGCGTCGTGCTGCCGAAGAAGTTTTCGAAATCGCGGCGGAAGCCCCCGAAGGTGAGCTGGCCGACGCCCTGAAAATAGTACTCGAGGCGGGCGTTGAAGGTGCGCGCGCTCCACGGTTTGATGCTGACGTTGCTGAGCGTGATCTGGTCGTTGGGCGTGGGATTTTCCGGGTCGGGCAGCGTGACGCCGCCGGCGTATTGATTGTAGTCGGGCCGGCCGATCGAGGTGTACCAGGCGGCGCGGGCGATGAGGTCTTCGCGCAGGTTGTAGCTGGCGTTGAGGCTGGGGAAGAGGCGGAGGTATTCCTTGTCCGCGTGGGCACCGCGGTCGAGAAACGTGAGCCGCGAGACCCCGAGCGCGTCGGTGGCGGCGACGATCGGGAGCGGCCGGCCGTTGGCGCCGAGGATGGGCCGGCCCTGCGCGTCGCGCTGGAGGTTGCGCGTGGGATCGGTGAGCGGGCCTGCGGCGGCGACGTTGGTCTGCTCGGCGCGGAGGCCGGTGACGACCTTCAGGCGGTTCTCGAAAAAGGAAAGGTCGCCGCGCACGTAGGCGGAGGAGACGAGCTCCTCGGCAAACTTTGAGTTGGTGACGAGATTGCGGTAGCCGGTGTTGGCGTTGGTGGTGAAATAGGTCGGGTTGGCGACGAAGTGGTTGTAGAAAAGCTCGCTGCTCACGCCCTGGAATTTGGGGAAACCGTAGTGGGGCTGGCGGTCGGAGAAGCTCGGATCGAGAAACGGCAGCGCAAGATCGTCGCTGGTGGCGGTGAGCGTGGTGCTGGCGACGCCGTCGCGGCCGACGTAGGTGTAAGCCGGCACAAAGAGGCGCTGGTCGCGCTCGGCCTGGCGGAAATCGACGCCGGCGCGGAGGGAGAGCGGCACGCGGCCGAAGAAATCGCGGCGGGCGTTGGCGTAGAGCGTGCGCTTGTAGTCGTCGGTGCTGCGGGTGTTGCCGCCGGCGGAGGTGAGGACGTAATTTTTGAGGGCGTAGGGATCGACGGGCGCGCCGGCCGCATCGGTGACGGTGATGGTGTTGGGCCGGAGGTAGAAAATATCGGCGAAGGAGACGGTCACGCCCGTACGCCGGGAGGTCGTGCCGTCAAAGAAACCGGACTCCACGTTGCGCTGGCGGTTGGCCGCGCGCGAGTAGGCGAAGCCGGCGTCGAGCTTCCAGATCGGACCGTCGTGGCGCCAGACGATCGACGGCATGACGGTCCAGTTGGTGCGGGTGTTGCCGGTGGTCGCGAGTTGGAGCGTGCCCTGGCCGGCGGCGCCGCGGGTGAAATCGAGCGAGAAGTCGCCGGGGTTCACGCGGCCCACGTCGAAGGTGAGTTCGTTGTGGTTGATGCGGACGTCGAACGTCGAGTAGGTGAACGAGAGGGCGATGCGGTCCCTCGGGGTGAACTTGTAGTCGGCGGTGACGCCGAAGGAGGAGCGGTTGGTGTCTTTGCCGCTGTTGCGGATGATCGTCGACCAGAGGTAGGGCTTGTCGGGCGTGGTGTGGGGAAACGCCGCGCCGTTGGTCGCATTCTGCACGCCGCGCCAGAGATTCTGGATTTGTGGTTCGCCGGAGTATTGCCGGTTCATGCCGGCGGAGAGCGTGAAGCCGAAGCGTTTGTTCACGGGGGCGATGTAGGAGAGATCGAAGCCGGGGTGGATCTTGCGCGTGGGCCGGCGGGGCGCCGGGGTCTTGCCCCAATGTTTGATGTCATCGCGCATCAGAAAATACGCGCTGAAATTCCCGGTGGGCCGGGTGCGTTCAAAGGAGCTGCGCGGGACGAGGTTGACGGAGCCGGCGAGGGCGTTGCCCTGCGAGTCGGGGGTCGGCGAGAAGGACACTTCGACGCGTGAGAGATTGTTGATGGCCACCTGATCGAGGCCGATGCCGCGCGAGGTGCCGCCGCCGCCGCCGCCCACGGCGCTCGCGAGGCCGAAGCCGTCGAGGGTGACGGGGACGTAGACGGAGGGCACGCCGTTGAGCGAGATGTCGCGGGCGTTGCCGCCGGCGTAGTCGATGTTCACGCCCGGCATAAATTTCATGAACTCGGCGACGTTGCCCTCGGCGATGTCGCCGAACTCGTCGGTGGCGACGACGTTTTTCATGTTGGCGGCGAAACGCTGCTCGTTGATCGCGAGGGCGGCGCCGCTCATCTCGCGCGAGGTGGCGACGACGAACTCATCGAGTTTGACCACGGCATCGTCGGCCCCGGGCGCGCCGGTTTTGCCCGCGCCCGCAGTGGCGAGAGAAAGTGCGAAGTCGCGCTGGGCGGTCTGGCCGGCGCCGACGTTGACCGCCGCGGTGGCCGGGGGAAATCCGCTGAAGAACACGCGCACCTGCGCCGGACCGGCGGGCACGGCGTCGAGCCGGTAGAAGCCACCGGCGTCGCTGAGCGTTTCCTGGGCGGAACCGAGGACGGAGATGCGGGCGTTTTCGAGCACGCCGCCGGTGGCGGGATTGGTGACCCGGCCTTCGATCGTGCCGGTCGTCTGCGCGAGCAGGCGCGCGGCGAGCGCGAGCCAAAGGAAGACGACGGCAAGGCCCGGGCGAACGCGCGGGCGGTGTTGGCAGGAGGGGGTCATGCTCCGATTTTTCGGCCGGTGCGGGCCGGGAGTCAATGACCGCGCCGCCACGGCACGAAGACCGTTTCGTAGATGATTTTTCCCGCGCGATCGTAGACGACGTGGCGCCCCGAGGGCGCACCGCGCACATAGGTGGCCTCGGCCCAGAGTGTGCCGTCGGCGTAGAAGGCGCCGAACGGGCCGTCGGGCACGCCGCCGCGCCACATGGTCTCGAAGCGGCGCCCTTGCGGGCGGGTGGTGACGTGCACCCCGTCGCTGCGATCCTGGGCGGCGAGCCAAGCCTGATAGGCGGCCACCTGGCCGGTCAGTTTTCCCTCCGGAGATTGGTGAACGAAGGCGAGGACGTATTTCTCGGCGCCGAACACGAATGGCGCTTAGATAAGGCGCAAAACTTTCTTATTCAGGGGGGTGCGTCGTTCCGTGTCAGGAAACTTGGCGCGCATGATTTGGCGGGAGAGGCGGCGCATAT
>JBIKOK010000300.1:0-7370 GCA_044358025.1 Opitutaceae bacterium | reverse complement strand
GTCCGCTATGCCGCCGCCACCGTCACCCTCGCCGGCCAGAAACCCCTCGTCGTCGCGCCCGCCCCCGATGCGCGCAACACCCGCCAAGTCCCCCCCGGAGAAAAGCCGGACCAATTCGGCCACCTGACCCCGTCCGCCGTCCTCACCCCCGCCGCCTGGGGCGTCGTGCTCCCGTTCCGCTGGGTCGAAATCGAGGGCTGGAGCGGCGAACTCCTCCCCGCCCAAGTCCGCCGCCAGAGCGCCTTCGCCACCACGTGGGACGACTCCGCCGCGTCCTTCCGCTCCTCCGATCCGCTCTACAACCGCATCTGGGACCTCTGCCGCTACTCCATCAAAGCCACGACCTTCGCCGGCGTCTACGTCGACGGCGACCGCGAGCGTATCCCCTACGAGGCCGACGCCTACCTGAACCAGCTTTCCCATTACACCACCGATCGCGACATCCAGATGGCCCGCGACACCTACGATCACCTCATGGCCAACGCCACCTGGCCCACCGAATGGGCCACCCACCTGATCTTCATGGTCCACGCCGACTGGATGCACACCGGCGACGCCGCGTGGGTCGCCCCGCGCTACGCGGCCCTCAAATCCAAACTCCTCCTCGAACGCGCCCGCGCCGACGGCCTCATCACCAGCACCCCCGCCCACATCAAAAAAGGCGACCTGGTCGACTGGCCCGTCACCGAGCGCGACGGCTTTGTCTTCACGCCCGTCAACACCGTCGCCAACGCGTTCTACCTCCGCGGCCTCGCGCTGATGGCCGACCTCGCCCGTGTCCTCCAGCACGACGCAGACGCCCAGGACTACGTCGCCCGCGAACGCACCGCCCGCGCCGCGTTCCAGGCCAAACTCTTCGACCCCACCCGCGGCGTCTACCGCGACGGCGAAGGCACCGACCACGCCTCCCAGCACGCCAACCTCTTCCCCCTCGCCTTCGGCCTCGTGCCGGAAGCCGAGCGCACGCGCGTCACCGCCTTCGTCGCGTCCCGCGGCATGGCCTGTTCGGTTTACGCCGCGCAATACCTGCTCGAAGCTCTCTTCACCCACGGCGCCGCCGACACCGCCCACGCGCTGATGGTGGCCCCCGGCGACCGCAGCTGGAAACACATGGTCGAAAGCGGCACGACGATCACCTGGGAAGCCTGGGACCAGAAATACAAGCCCAACCAAGATTGGAACCACGCCTGGGGCGCCGCGCCTGCGAATCTGTTTCCCAACTACGTCCTCGGCATCCGTGTGCTCACCCCCGGCTGGAGCCAGGCCACCCTCCGCCCCCATCCCGGCAAGCTCGCCGAAGCCGACGGCAAAGTCCCGACGCCCCGCGGCCCGGTCCTCGTCAGTTGGAAAAACACCGCGACCTTTCGCCTCGATGTGACCTTGCCCACGGGGATGAGCGCCCGGGTCGAACTGCCCGCCGCCCCCTCTTCCCGCGGCGTCTTCAGCGCCGGCCAACCCGTCGCCGCCCAGCGCACCGGCGCCTGGTGGATACTCGACCAGCCCATCACCGGAACCGCATCGCTCGAGGTTCGTTGATCGCGATTCGCCCGCGGCGCCCGCCTGCGCGGCCCGCGGGCTCGCCCCTCCGCTCTTCCCTTCTATGAAACCCCGTCTCCTCGTCGCTCTGTTCGTCCTCGCCGCCGCCTGCGCTCCCGCGGCCTCGCCCCCACCCGCTCCGAAAACCATCGTCGCCATCGTCGGCGACCAATTTTTCATCAACGGCCGCCCCACCTACGCCGGCCGCACCTGGAAGGATAAAAAAATCGAGGGCCTCCTCATGAATGCCCGCATGGTCCAGGGCGTGTTCGACGACGCGAACCCTGCGACGATCCACCGTTGGGCCTATCCGGATACCGGCAAATGGGACGCCGAGCGCAACACCCGCGAATTCCTCGCCGCCATGCCCGTCTGGCGCGCCCACGGCCTCCTCGCCTTCACCATCAATTTCCAAGGCGGGTCCCCCGAGGGCTACTCCGCCAAGCAGCCTTGGAACAATGCCGCGTTCTCCCCCGACGGCACGCCGCTCCCGGCCTACCTCGAGCGCATGGCCCGCATCATCCGTTTCGCCGACGACCTCGGCCTGGTCGTCATCCTCGGCTATTTTTACTTCGGTCAGGACCAGCGGCTCACCGACGAGGCCGCCGTCCTCCGCGCCACCGACGCCTGCACCGAATGGGTGCTGAAAAACGGCTGGCGCAACGTCCTCATCGAGGTGAACAACGAGACCAATCCGAAAAGCTACGATCACGAAATCCTCCGGCCCGCCCGGATCCACGAACTCATCGACCGCGTCAAACAGGCCACGGCCCCCGACGGCCACCGCCTCCTCGTCACGACCTCCTACCCCGGCAACACCCTCCCGCAGGAAAACGTCGTGCGCTCCTCCGACTACCTGCTCCTCCACGGCAACGGCGTCAGCGACCCCAAGCGCATCGCCGAGCTGGTGCAGCTCACGCGCAAGATTCCCGGCTACCGGCCCATGCCGATCGTGTTCAACGAGGATGACCATTTCAACTTCGAGGTGCCCACCAACAACTTCACGTCCGCCGTCGGCGAATACGCCAGCTGGGGCTACTTCGATTTCCGCATGAAGGGCGAAGGCCACGCCGAGGGCTATCAGAGCATCCCGGCCGACTGGAGCATCAGCTCGCCCCGCAAAGCCGGCTTTTTCCGCAAACTCGCCGAGATTACCGGCCGCCCCCCGGTCGCCTCGCCCTGAGGCCGCCCCGGTCCGCGTAAACCTGGCCGCCTGACCGCCCCGTGCCGTCCTGAGGGCCTGCGCCGTGTGACCGCCGCCGCCGTGGCGGCCGACCGCGGGCCCGTTTTACCGCCCGCCGACCCTCCCGCCACGCGGGGCTGGCGTTCGCCCGGAAATCACCCAACGTGATCCGGCGGCCCGGCCTTCGCGGCGAAGTCGGCGCCGTATCCGGCCTCCTCCGTCCCGTCACCGCCTCCTCCTGCCTCTCCTCCACCTCCTTCCCTTTATGTCCAACTACTCGATTGTCATGCAGAGTTCTCCGGTCGCGGTCAAACGACTGCCCGCCTTCAAGACCTACGCCAAAAAGAACGGCATGGTCGTGGCCAAAGCCGACGAGGGCAAAGTCACCGTCTCCGCCCTCTGGTCCGAAACCGACGGCACCTTCGAAAACGACCTCACCAAGAGCTTCGCCAAACACCTCAAGGAAACCGCCCATTTCCTGATGACGATCTACTGCGGCAAACTCGAGGGCGGCACCGACCGCGTCGAAGCCGTTTACTTCATCAAGATGGAACCGTCCGGCGAGTCCCAGCGCATCGCGATCGAGATGCACGATATCAGCGGTCCGTGGACGCGGAAGAGCGCCTGGCCGAAAAAGGCCATCGACTGGACCGCCTGAACCGCGCCGCGCCCCGCCGTCACCGCTCGCAGCTCCACAAACTCGTTGTATTGTCGGCGGCCGGGAGAGACCCTCCCTGATGGAAAATAAAACCGCCCCTTGGCAGGAACGCTTCGGTCTGACTTCGTGCCCGGCCGCCGGCATCGACCCTGCGATCCCGCCCGCCGCTCTGGGCGTCGCGGTGATCTTCAAGCCCGCGACGGCTGCCGCCGCCGAAAAAGTGTTCCTCGTCATCGAGTCGCGCGCCAGCGGGCTGCGCAGCCAATGCGTTCGTCGCCTGCAAACGCCGAAGCTCCCGCCGCTCGCCTCGCTCCAGGTCGCCTTTCAGGCCGAGGCCCTGCCCGACGCGTCGGCCGAGGCCGTGCACGCGGCGTGCCGGCAGCAGCTCATCCTCTCCGCGGAGCTCCGGCGCGAACTCCGCCCGGCGATGCGCTGACGCGCACGGGGCCGCCGCGCGGCCCGGCGGGTCAGCTCGTCGCGTGGGTCGGTTCGTCGGCCTCGAGCGGCGTCACGGGATCGATGAAGAGCCAGAAAAACGCGCCGAGAAAATAGATCGCCGAGGAGATGGCGAAGACCAGTTCCCAATTTTTTGTCGTGCCGGTGGAGGTCGTCAGCGTCGTGGCGGCCAAGATGAGGCCTACGGCAAACGGTCCGACCATGCCGCCGAAATTGCCCATCATGTTCATGCTGCCGGAGACGGTCCCCGCGTATCGTCCACCGATGTCCATGCAACTCGCCCAACTGCCGGGCATCGTCAGGTCGTTGAAGAAACTCGCGAGCCCCATGGCCAGCATCGCCAGCAGCGGGTCCTTGATATAAAAAGACGTCATCAATAACGCGGAGGCCCCGGCGAATCCGACGAAACCAAAGGAGCGGCGGACGATCACCACACTCGAACCGCGCGCGATCAACCGGCTGGCGATCAGACCGGCGAACAGCGACCCGAAGCCGCCGAAAAACAGCGGCACCCCCGCCAGCACCGCCTTCAGCATCGGCTGAATCAGGTCGGGGCGCACGGTGCCCTCCATCTGGGTGGCGAGCCAGTGGAGGAACTGGTTGGACAGAATCGGCCGGCCGTTGGTGTTGAGATAGTCCGGCAGCCAGGTGACGAAAAAATACCAGCCGTAGCTCAGGCAAAAGTACTGGCCCCACAGCAGCCACATGCTCGGATGCGTCGCGAGCTTCCGCCACGGCACGTTCCCGTGGCCCTCCACATTCTGCGCGTTCTCTTTCAGAAGCTCGAGCTCGGCGGCGTTGACGCCCTTGTGGTCGCGCGGGTTGTCCCGAAACCAGAACCAAAAAATCACCGCCCACACGACACCCAAGGCGGCGAAGATCTGAAAGGCCACCCGCCAGCTCACGAAGGCCATCACCGTCACCACCAGCAGCGGCGTAAAGGCCCCGCCCCAGCGCGCGCCCATCCACATCAGCGCCTGCGCCCGGGTGCGCTCGTTCTTCGGCAGCCACGTGCTGAACGCCTTCGTGAGATTGGGGAAACAGCCCGCTTCGCCCGCCCCGAACAGGAAGCGCGTGATCCACATCGAGGCGAAGTTCCACGCCCAGCCCGTCGCCGCGGTGAAGAACGACCACCACAGCACCACGCGCACGAGGACCTTCCGCGCCCCGATCTTGTCCCCCAGCCAGCCGGTGGGGATCTCGAACAACGCATACGACATCGCGAAGGCGGCGAAGATCGCGCCCATCTGCCCGTCGGTGAATTGCATGTCCCGGGCGACATCGGCCTTGGCCTGCGAGATCGCGACGCGGTCGATGTATTGGACGACGGCGATGGTGATGGCGAAAACGATGACCCAATAGCGCGTGCGCGTGGGGCGCTGGCCGAGGGAGGAGGACGCGGAAGGGGACGACATGGGTTGGGGGATACCGTGGGGTTGAAGGCCGGTGGAAGCGGAACGGCCACCGGTGCACCGGACGTTGTTGCCGGGTCCGGCCGCGATAGCACGCTGAAAAAACACCGCGGCTGCGGGAGCCCCGGGCCGCGGCGGAATTGCCCCCGCACAAGTCCCTTCGCCCTCGGTATCGCCCACCGGAGGGTGAATCGGCGGTTGTCCGGCCCACCGGAGCCGTTCCGCGCATCGAGGCGCGCTCGCCGGTCTCCCGTGGCCCGGAGACCTCCTGCTGTTCGGTCGTCCGCCCTTCCGGCGTGCCCGACTCCGGACTTCCGATACGATGCCCTCGGCCAATCAAGCGTTCGGTTTCGCCAGGCAGGGCCCCATCGGGCGGCTGGGATCGGCCGGCTGAGGCGGACCGGCCCCTGGCGGGCCTCCGGCGGGCCGCGGCACGCCGCGCCGTTGCACCGGGCGATCCGACACCGCGCTGAGGTTGGACGGCCGTCGACCTCAGGCCCGCCAGGCCGGTCGGTGCGCCGACGCCCCGACCGGCAACGGCCGACCACCCGCCGTCGTGCACGCCCACGCCGCGCCGCTGCTGGCGCGGCACGGCGCAGGCATGACAATGGGCAAATAGTCTCCGTTATTTCCCCCTTTGGCCGGGGGCCCAATTTTTGGACCAATTATTGGGGCCCGTTTTTAGTTTTGTCGGAGGCGCTGTCCCGCCCTCCGACCACCCACCCCCGCTTCAGCCGCTCCGCACCGCCGGTTTGCCCATCCGGTCCGCCCCGCGCAGCCCAAACGCCCGTGAAAGCTGCATCGGCAACCGCGTCCAACCCGGAAGAGGCCCGTTTCGCCGTCGCACGCCTGAACTCAACCGGCCATCCGTGCGCCGGGCCGCCTGCGTCCGCCGGCGCGCGCAGACCTTCACCTTCGCCGAGCTGGGCCTCGCCGTGCTTGTTCTCGCGCCGGTCGGAGGCTCGCTCTTTCAGCGGTTCGAAAGATGCCGCACCGGGCGGACCTCGGCCGGTTCGCGGCCGAACTCCGCGGGCTCGCGGAAGCGTTGGAAACGTATCGGGTGCAATGGGGCGATTGGCCTGCTGCAACGGATGCGGAACGACGAACGCCTCGCCGAATCGAGTCCGCGCGGGCGCAACGGATGGCCGACCGACGCAACGGACAGAACAACGCCCGAGCATCATGATCACCCCCCGTCTCCTCCTCGTCCGCCGGCTCTGCGCCGTCGCCCTCACCGGTCTCGCCCCGAGCGCCGCCCCGCGGCTCCACGCTCAAGCCCAATCGCTGCTCTCCAGCAATTAGGTCGTGGTGGCCGGCGCGGAAAACGTCGCGGCCAATCCGCTCTCATTGCCGGCCTCAACTTCGACAAATTCAAGGGCGGCCCGGTCGTTTCCCTGTCCGGCACCGGTTCGGCGGTCAGAACCATCCTGGCCATGGACAACGCCGGCCCGCGCGACATCACCGCGACGTTGCGCGCCGCCGCCCTGATTCCCGGCACCTCCCGTCCGATGGGTTCGTTCGGCACCAGCACGGCCGGCACCGACGTGTTTGAGTTCGCCGTCGGCGCGGTCGGCCCGAAGGGCGACACCGGCGCTCAGGGTCGCTCGGGTCTCACCGCGCCGCTGGCGCGAGCGGCAATTTCCCCGTCTAGCAAAACCGGGACCAGGCTCTCGACACGTATTCCCGCACAGCGAACCGTGGACGGGGCGGAGTCGGGGTGCAGGCCGCCAGCGGGCAGGTATTTCAAATCACGGCTCCTACATCGGGGAATTAATCCCCCGCCCCAACGGCATCCGGCGATGCTCTGCGACGGCGCCCTCGGGCTGCCGTTTTTTTGCCTCCCCGCCCCCATGCGGCGCCGCCCCCGGTAGGCCCCGGGGGGGGGGGGGGGCAGCGGACCACGGAGCCTGGGCGGCCAGTCTGCGGCCGGCGCCGATCTGCGCCGGCCGGGCTGCTGCTGCCGCCCCGTTGTTGCCCCGTCGCATTTCGCCGTTTGCCCCCGGCTCCCCGCTGCATCCGGCAAAGGCTAAGTAGTTTCCGCTCTTTCAATTCAGGTCTGTTGCCCAAATTTTGGGTATTGCCACTTCCAAACCTTAGTTCCTAAACCGATTCCACCATCCTTCCC